>JAHFDQ010000372.1 GCA_023248915.1 Archangiaceae bacterium
GCAGTTCTCGGCCCCTTGCGCAGAGGTGTCCCCTTGCGGCGGTCGCGAGCAGCAGGGGTGCGGGCGAGGTGGGTGAGCGACTCCGGCGTACCCAGGGCGGCGTCAGCTCTGGAAGCCGAGAGCGAGCTGCGGCGGCCCGGCGGCGGTGGCCAGCGGCGCGGGACGGTTGCCCAAGCCGAGGTGCCCGAGGACTTCCCGGGCCAGCCTGATGTCGGTGACGAATGCTGTCACGCGCATTCGCCCACCGCAGCGCTCGCACTCGAGAACGTCAGTCTGAAAGGAGCGTCTTTCATACTGCACCTCGCGCAGTGGGACTGTCAGGGCGGTCGGGCGGGACTGGCGTGGACGGTGGTGCAGCGTCGCATGGGGGCCCGGCCGGGCGCCAGAAGAGCCACTCGCCGTGGTCGTTGCAGATGCGGCCCTTCAGACGCCCCTGGAGGTGCCAGGCGCCGATGGTGGAGCGAGAGACGCCGAGCATCGTCGCAAGTTCCTGTCTCGTCAGCATTCCTGTTGTTGACCACGCACGTTCGTGAACAACCGGCGGTGGCGTACCTGACTGCGTGACCGGCGGCGTGCCGGAAGTGGTCAGCGATCACGGTCAGCCGAGCGGCGCGGTTGACCGAAAACTTTCCCCTCAGGACCAACGGCAGTGTGCTTGTTGACGCCCGCGAGCATGGTGCTGGCGCGCACGCACAAAAAGGTGAGGCCCGGCACGGAGTGCACCGTGCGGGCCTCGAGGCGGTGCAGCTTCGGCACAAGAGCCAGCTGACCAGCGAGGAATACGTAAAGCAGGAGGCCTGGAAGAGCGCAAATTTAGAGCGCTGTCCGCTGCACCCGGAGGGCGGGTGCGGCATCGCGCGGCACACGCCGTACGCGCGAGTCGAGCCGCCAGGGATGTTCATCGCTCGCTCGTATTGCGAGAAGGGGCACACCACCTTCAGCCTGCTGCCGGACTGCCTGGCCTCGCGGCTGTCATCGACGTTGCCGGACATGGAGCGGGTGGTCGATGCCGTCGAGCAGCGGGAGTCGAGCGTCGAGGCGGTCGCTGAGAAACTTCGGCCCGACATCGAGGTGCAGGGGGCGGTGCGGTGGGCAAGGCGACGGGTGATGGCGGCGGCGATTGCGCTGTTGGTGCTGAAGGGCCTTCAGCCTGACGTCTTGGCCCGCGTGTCGCCCACGATGGGCGGCTTCCGCGCGGCGCTTGGCGTCGAGGCGGTGCTGCCGGCATTGCGGGAGATGGCAGGTGCGCAGCTGGCCTCGGTGCCGCCGTATGTCGGATTCGGCCCCCACGCCACGGGCGGGAAAACCGGCCGCCGCCGTCGCCAACAGGGAAAGGGCGCAGACCCGCCATGACGCATCGCCTACTCATGCCGCCGCCCGAATGGACGGGCCACAACGCAGGAGCGGCACGTGGCCTACTACGCCGTCCCAACCAACATCCAATCCGTGCAGGCGTTTCGTAAACAGCTCACCCGTCATTGGTTTCGGGCTCTGCGAAGGCGGGGCCAGAAGCACCGGGTGAACTGGGAGCGGATGAATGCAATCGCCGATCGCTGGCTACCGAAGGCCCGCATCCAGCACCCCTGGCCCGACATGCGGCTCAACGTCAAGACCCGAGGTGGGAGCCGAGTGCGGTAGTTCCGCTCGCTCGGATCTGTGCGGGGGGCGGCTCGAAAGGGCCGTCCCTACCGCGACGCCGCACCGGCACCCGCGGGACTACGAAATCCACCAGGTGCGCCGCCGCCTCGTGCGCCCTACGCGCCGTGCACGATGGGCAAACGCCTCGTCGCTTGCAGCTGAAAGAAACGGTTCCCGGCTGCACCTGATGTGCACGGGCTGCAGTGTCGATTCCGGGTGACTCACCCTTTCCACCCGCTGCGAGGTCGCGAGTTCGACGTCCTCGATGAGCGCCGGGCCTGGGGCACGCACTGGCTCTATTGCAGTGAGGCCGACGGCCGGCTCTTCTGTCTGCCTTCCTCGTGGACCGACCGGGCCGAGGTCGACCCCTTCGTGGTCGTCTCCGCCGGGCGCGCCCTGGTTCGCGTTGAAGAGCTTCTGCGGCTGACCGAGCTCCTCCCGCGCCGATGAGCGCAGGCACTCCATCCGCGGCAGGTCATCGAGAGCGTAAGGCAAACTTCGCCGCATGCGTCAAGCAAAGGACGCCGGACCAGGGCCCACGCGGCGCCGACGCAGGGCGAGATGGCAGCCGGCTTCTTGATGGGCGTGACAGTAGGCGTAATGGACGTTACATATCCGTCAACCAGGAGGGCTGATGGCCAAGGCGAAACCCGTGGACCCGAAGACGACGGCGCTGCGTGACTCCGGCTGCCTCAACCGCAGACCGAGCGATGTCGCCGACCCGCTCTTCCGCGGAAGCACCTTCTTCGACGCCAGGGACATCGTGCAGGTCAAGTACGAGATGGTCCGCCGCGTCGAGATCGACTCCCAGACGGTGACGGCGGCCGCGGCCGGGTTCGGCTTCTCGCGGCCGTCTTTCTATCAAGCCCAGGCGACACTGAGTCGAGAGGGCCTGGCGGGCCTGGTGCCCAAGAAACGCGGGCCTCGCGGCGGACACAAGCTGACCGTCGAATTAGTGGAGTTTCTCGAGAAGGAACGGGCGAAGGACGCGCCATCTGCCCCCGAGCTGGCGGCGCGGGTGCAGAAGCGGTTTGGCGTCGATGTCCATCCGCGTTCCATCGAGCGCGCCCTGTCCCGCAGCGAAAAAAAGCCCAATGAGTGGTCTGCCAAATTGCTCGCTGGCTTCCACGCGGTCGTCGTACGAGGCGCTCCGTCAGCGCTGGCTCGGAGGCCAGGACGAAGCAGTCTGCGACGGCCGGACGGGGCTCGCCGTTCTGTTGCGGCAGGGCGTGGCTGCCTGGGCGAGCGCGTGGTCGCCTCCGCAGGCTTCGCCGGGGGCCGTTCCTGAAGCGTCGAGCACGCTCGGCGGCGGCGCTGCTCTCTTGCCCGAGCCCTCGCGTGCCCAAATGGCCACGGTGTTGGCGACGATGGTGTGGGCTGCGGCCCAGGGAGCGACGTAATGCACGAAGCGCAGCGCAAGGTCACCCCCCAGCACCTGAAGCGGAAGGCGTTTCTCTACGTCCGCCAATCCACCATGCGGCAGGTGATGGAGAACACCGAGTCCACCGAGCGTCAATATGCCCTGCGGCAGCGGGCGGTCGCACTGGGGTGGCCGCTGGAGCAAGTCGAAGTCATCGACCGCGACCTCGGGCATTCCGCAGCGGCGGCGGCGGATCGCGAGGGCTTCAAGACGCTGGTGAGCGAAGTCGGGCTGGGCCACGCCGGCATCGTGATGGGCCTGGAGGTCTCTCGGCTCGCGCGCAATTCCACCGACTGGCATCGCCTCCTGGAAATCTGCGCCCTGAGCGACACGTTGATTCTCGACGAGGATGGTGTCTACGACCCGGCGCAGTTCAACGACCGGCTCTTGCTGGGGCTCAAGGGCACCATGTCCGAGGCAGAGCTTCACGTCCTCAAGGCGCGGCTGCGCGGCGGCCTGTTGAACAAAGCACGGCGTGGCGAGCTGAAGACGGCGCTGCCCGTCGGTCTCGTCCACGACGCACAGGACCGCGTGCGGCTCGACCCAGACGCCCAGGTGCAGCAGGCGATTCGCTTCTTCTTCGACACCTTTCAGCGCACCTGTACCTCCACCGCCACCGTCCGGAGCTTCGGGAAGGAGAAGATCTCCTTCCCGCGGCGGCTGCGAGCGGGGCCCCGCAAGGGCGAGCTCGTCTGGGGCGGGCTCACCGAGGGCCGCGCGCTAAGTCTGCTGCGCAACCCGCGTTACGCAGGAGCCTTCGTGTTCGGCCGCACGCGCCAGCGGCACCACGGCGACGGCAAGAGAGTCACAATTCGAAAACCCCGCGAGGAGTGGGTCTCCCTTCAGTGCGAAGCGCACGAGGGGTATGTGACCTGGGCGCAGTACGAGGAGAACCAGAAGCGGCTCTCTGAAAACGCACGAGCCCGCGGACCGGAACACCGTCGCTGCCCGCCACGCGAGGGTCCGGCGCTCTTGCAGGGGCTGCTGCTGTGCGGGGTCTGTGGCACGAGGATGTCGGTCCGCTACTACTCGCGGGGCGACGACTTGGCGCCGCACTACTCTTGCGGGGGTCGGGGCAACAAGCAGGGCGAGCGCGGATGCCAGAGCAGCTCGGGCGCCGGCATCGACGCGGCCATCGGCCCGCTGGTGCTCGAGGCGCTCTCGCCGCTTTCGCTGGAGGTCTCGTTGGCGGTGCAGAAGGAGATCGAAAGCCGGCTGGAGGAGGCAGACGGGCTGCGGCGGAAGCAGGTCGAGCGGGCGCGCTACGAAGCGGACCTGGCGCGTCATCGCTACATGCAGGTGGACCCAAACAACCGACTGGTCGCCGACGAGCTCGAGGGGGATTGGAACAAGAAGCTCACCGCGCTGACGCAGGCACAGCAGGAATACGAGCGTCGCCGGCAACAGGACCGACTCCAACTCGACGAGGCGGCGCGCGCTCGCATCCTTTCCCTGGCGACCGATGTGCCTCGGCTCTGGGCTGACCCGAAGACGCCGCAGCGCGAGCGAAAGCAGGTGGTGCGCCTCCTCCTCGAGGATGTGACCCTGCTCAAGATGGACGCCGGCCTCACCCTGCACGTCCGCTTCAAGGGCGGCGCCACGCGCACCCTGAGCTTGCCGGCGCCCAAGACGGCGTGGGAGGAACGCCAGACGAACGCAGAGGTGATGGCGGAGATCGACCGACTACTGGACGAACACACCTTCGACGAGATCGCCGCGCTCTTGAACGAGCGCAAGCTCGTCAGCGGCACGGGCCTGCCCTTCCACGGTGACCGAGTTGAGTACCTCTGCCGGCACTACAAGCTCAAACCGCGCTTCGACCGGCTGCGCGCAGCTGGGCTGCTCACCCTCGATGAGCTCGCCGCTAAGCTCGGTCGCTCGATACAGACCATCAAACTCTGGCGCCGCCAGGGCCGACTGCCGGTCGCCGCCCGCAAGCTGGACGACAACGGACGGCACATGTACGAGGATCCAGCCGCCCGTGGCCCCGGAGAGCTTCCCAACGCAGCTGACTCAGATGAGGTGCAGTGTGACTGACAGTTCAACCCGACGACTTTTTCGTCCCCACAGTTGCGGCAGACAACGCGAGTGAAGCCCTCGCTCAACACTCCACACGAAATGAAGCTCTGGAATTCCGTCTCGACGTAGCGCGGCATCCCGAAGCCGTCGGCGCTCTCTTCACGCGCCCTCGCCAGGAACGTCGCCAAGTACTCCCGCACTACCCTGTGCAGCGCCGTCTTCTCGGGCTCGCGGGGCCGGTACCCGCTGCACAGCGGCGCAAGGGCAGCCCCCGGCCGCTCCTCCCAGCCCCCCAACTGCTCCGCCGCGACGGCGCCCCCGCACATCCCCCGCCCTCCAACCCCTCCACGCCAGCCGCCAACCCGCCGTCATGGTACCCGAGGCTCAACCCATTCACCCAGCCGCCCCCCGACCGCCGACACGTTTGCGCCGCCGCGCTCTTACGCAGTCGGCGTTCTGCTGCGTTTCCGCTACGGCACCCGCCCGGCGGCAAGCTCCTTCGGCCGCCGAGCTCTTCGCCGTAGAAGGCTCCGGCGCGGGGCCCGGCGGCGGGGCCGGACAACAGGGTCATCGCGGCGCGGTCGCGAACGACTCCGGGCGCCACCACTCCGCCGTTCGACTGCATGATGCGCAGGATGCCGCCGAAGCGAACTTGGGCCAGCTTCTCGAGCAGCGCGTCGACGTAGTTGCGCAGCTTCGGGCCGACGTACGCGTTCAGGGCGGTGGTCGACACCCGGTCGTAGGCCCGATTCCTCAAGGTGGCGGCCGCAGCGCTGGCGCCGAAGCGCCGAAGGAGGCGCCGTTGAAGCCGCTCGGGTGCTCGGTGCCCCGCTTTCGCCGCGCGCAGCTCCTGGCGGGTTTGAGGAAGTCCCTGCCTCGCCGGTGTACGGCGGCCTACCTGTTCGGGTCCTACGCCTCCGGCGAGGCGCATGCCCACGGCGACGTGGACCTCATCGTCGTCGCGCCGACACGGCGCCCCTTCGTCGAGCGGTTCCGCGACTTGCCTTCGTTGGTTGCCCGCTACGCCCCGTTGGACCTCATCGTCTACACCCCCGAGGAGTGGAAGGAGCTGGAGGGAGCGCCGAATCCGCTCCTGGCTCACGTGCGCGCGCGCTGGGTCCCGGTCCTCTCGAGGAAAGTCTCCCCTCGAAAACCGCCGTTTCGCCCGACCGTTCTCTTGGCGCTCTTCATTGGCGCGGGCTTTCTCAAACTCGAGACGCCGACGAGCGTGGGCCCTGCGACTTCCAAGCACCCCCAGCGCCAGCAACCAC
>JAHFDQ010000373.1 GCA_023248915.1 Archangiaceae bacterium
TGTCGATGCGACAAGGCGGAAGCCACATCTGAAACACGATTCCCGGTCGACTCAGGTCCTCGACGTCAGGTCGAAGAGCGGGGCGCCGAACGTCCCGAGCGCGGCGAGGACTCGACGGGCGTTCTCGGGCGTGGGGCGCACCCAGATGTCCAGGTCTCCGGTCGCACGCGGGGTGCCGTGCGCGGCCAACGCGTGGGCTCCGACGACGAGGAACTCAGCCCCCGCCGCGAACAGTGCGGACAACATCTCGACGAAGTCGCGATTCAACGAAGGTCCCCTGCATGAAGGACCACGCCTGGACCGTGAGCGGCCATACCATTGCCACCCGCTCGGCCGGAGTCATCGCGGCATACCCGTCGTCGCGTCCCTCGTCCTCGAGGCGGAGCTTCCGGGTGCGAATCTTCCACCCCGGCGCCTCTACAGCCCGCCCGAGTCGTAAGCCGACGGCACGTCGACATGGAACGCCAACTCGAGCTTCTTCTTCTCGGCCGCGGCCAGCTTCACTTTCCAGGTGGCGATGCCGTCAGCCGCGTTCAACTGGTACCCCTTCGACGTCTCCGCGTCGAATTCGACCTTCACGTCATCGAGCTCGGACACCGGGACATGCTCGGCCAGCTCGACGTCCGCGGCCCGACCGCCGTAGTTCGCCAGGTCGAACCGATAGTCGAACCGGAAACGCCGGTTGCCGCCGAACAGGCCGGTGTCGCGCTTCACCTCTTCGACGACGATGCGCTTGACCCTGACCGACTCCTCGACGCCGAACGTCAGGTGGAACAGCCCACCCTGGGGCACGCGCGCCAGCGGATACCGGGCGATGAAGCCATTCGCCCTGAAGGCATCGAGCGAACCCGGCAGCAACGGAAACGGAGCCTGGTTGGTCAAGTCGGCGACCCGGAATACGAACGGCGCCAGCTTCGGAATGGCGCGCAAGGCGAAGGCCGCCTTCATCTTCTGCCGCGACACGAACAACCGCACCGGGCTGCCGTCGCCCGGCACGTCGCCCGGTTCGGGGACCTCGAGCTGCACCGACAGCCCCTGCGCCCGCGCCTGGAGCCCCGGAGGCCCTTCCGACGCCGCGCCCAGGTCCTTGCCGGCCTCGGCGTGCTCGACCGCCTCGTCGCGGCGCACCAGCACCTTCTTCTCGGCGGTGTGCTCTTCGGAGTACACCTTGAGGGGAGCAATCTCGGGCGGGGTGGCGTTCTCGGACGGAACCGCGGTCGAGAGCACCAGCTTCGCCTGGGCCCAGTCCTCTCCGGTGGCCTGGCGCAGGGTGGCGAAGGTCGAGACCTCGACCGTTCCTCCGGACTCGTCGGCACGCGCCTCGTACGCGGGTTCCCACCCGGCGCCGCCGACCGAGTAGGTCAGCTCGACCTGGGCGGTGGTCCCGGCCGGGCAGCTCACCAGCACCTCGGCCACCCATTCCCGCCGCTGGGCCGCGGCCGCGAGGCGCTGCTGCTTCCGGCGCAGGTCGTCGAGCTGGTAGCCGAGCGCGCGCCGCTTGGCGTTCAAGTCCACCTGGTCGGCCGCCGCCTTCTGCCGCGACGACAGCGCCACGTCGAAGGCGCCCGCCCACGCCTTCACGTCGGGCTTGCCGTCGGCCATCTCTCGCGACACCAATTGCACCGCCACCTCGCCGTACTGCGAGCCGAGCCGGGCCAGTTCCTGGTCGCGCTGGACTGCGTCGGCCAGGGTGGCGAGGTCGTGCTCCAAGCCACGAATCTGCGCGTCCAGCCCCTTCAGCTCGGGGGCGAACTGGTCGGCACGGGCCCGCTCTTCCGAGCGCAACCCGACGATGGACCCGCCGGTCGCCCGGGCGCGGAAGCTGGTCGAATCGGCGGCCGGAGGAATCGCGGCGAAGCTGACCGCCGCGCGAGGGCCGCACGGCACCGCCTGCGCCCGCGTCACCTGGGCGCGGTCGGGGTAGACCACCACCTTGTCGACCTTCGGAGCGGCGGACAAGAGGGCCAGAGCCAGGGAAAGTGAGTTCATCGTCGGCTCCTATTGCTGGTGCATGCGCCAGCCCTTGGGGCGGCGCAGCGAATAGGTGAACGAGACCACCGCCTTGCCGTTGGGCGGGACGGTGAGGCGCCACTCCAGCGCACCCTTTACCTTGTCCTGAATGGCGGAAGGTTTGGTCTCTATCAGCGTCACCTCGACTTCCTTGTCGTCGGTGACCGGCCACTGGTCGAGTATCCGCACCGCCATCGGGTAGCCGTACGGGTTGGCGAGCTCGGACGTGACGACGTACTCGGTCAGCTCGGACTTGCCGATGAAGCCCTTCTCGGCTTGGACCAGGTTCACGTTCCTGACCGGCTTGATGGCCCGGTCGAGCCCCAGCGGCAGGGTGAAGGCTTCCCCGGGGGAAACCAGGGGCAGCCGCGCCGTGCCCGCGGGGTCGGCGCCCACGAAGAGGTTGGCCGCGCCTCCGGGCAGCACCTGCTTCGAGGGGCTCTTGATTTCGGCGACCAGGAACGCTTCCTTCGCCAGCGCGGGGAAGACTTTGCGCTCGACCGACACCGGCCAGGTCTCGGAGAACAGCGCCACCCGGCGCGCCCCCTTGCCGGACTTGATGGTCTCGGGGCGCAGCGACTCGTAGGCCAGGTCGACCCCCCCGGCGGAAGCCGCGGGCAGGTTGGGGTCGAAGGCCGGTGGGCGATACCCGGGCGGCGGGGCGAGGCTCATCCCGACCGTGGGGGCCGGAGGTTCCTCGCTGACGAGCCTGGAGAACACGCCCGACCGAGGGACCTCGGCGGCTTCCGCCGGCGGCATCGCCCCCGGGGCGGCTCTCGGGGCCGAACGAGGAGCAGGGGCCGGCGCGTTGGCCCCCCGCCGGCGTTCGCTCTTCTTGACGTTCGGGACCTGCCGGTAGTCGGCCTCGGGTTGGGCCAGCTTTCCGGCGACGGTCCCGCTCTCGAAGTCGAAGCCGCCGGGGGCCAGTGCCGGAGAAGGAGGCTGCGCTCCGCCAGCGACCGCGAGCAGCCGGCCGCGCACCACCTCGTCGTCGCGGGCCGGCGCCAACAGCGGCGGCGCGGGCGGCGGCGGCCGAATCGACTCGACCAGCGGCGAGGGCGTGGGAATGAAGCGTTCCTTCTCGCCAATCTTCCAGGACGAGAGCCGCGGCGCCACGGTCGAGGTCGCGGGCACCGCGGTCGACAAGGTGAGCGCCGCCTCGTCCCAGTCCTCGCCGGACTCCTGGCTGACCAGCCCCGCGAAGGACACCTGCACCTTGCCGGTCTCGGGGACGAGCTGCAGGTCGTAGCTCGGGTACCACCGGGCCTTGGTGGTGACGTAGGTGAGCGTCAGCTTCGCCGGGCCGCTGCCGGCGACGGTCGGCGTCACCCGGTACCCCGAGCGCCGCCCCGTTCCTCCGAGGATTCGCGCCTTGTCGGCGAGGACCGAGCGCTCGATGCCGAGGTCGCGCAGCCTGCCTTCCAGCTCGCGCGCCCGCGCCTCGGACTTGGCCTCGCGGTCGGCCGAGAACGCCGAGGCGGCGGCCCAGCCGGCTGCGTTCAGCTTGGGCGTCGGCTTCAAGGGGTCGCCGGCCGGCACGGTGGGGTTGAGCCGGTGCAGCGCGTTCACCTGCTGCCGTTGCTCGCTCAGTTCGGCGTTGGCGCGGGCCACGTCGTCGTCCAGCTTCTCGAGTTGGGTGAGCAGCTTCCTCGCCTCGTCGGGGGCGAATTCGTCGTCCTGCACCGGGCCGATGTCCACCCGCCTCACCTCGCCACCGCTGGCCTCGACCCGAATCGACGACAGGTCGACGGTGCCGTTCAAGAGCGGCAATTCGACCTTCTGCGCCCCCGAGAGCGCGACCTGGGCGGTGCGCACCACCCGGGCGCGGTCGGAATAGACGGTCACCGAGGTGACGGGAGCTTCGACGGGCAGCGAGGCCGCGAACGTGGCGACGAGCATCCAGTGCATGGTTCCCCCTTCAGTCCTCGGGCGCCGGCGCGGGCGGCCCCTGTTCGAGCAGCTTCTGGTCGTTCGCCTCGGTGCGCTTCTGCTCGAGGCCCTCGAGCTTCGCTATCCACGCGGGCGCCGTCTTGCTGCCCCCTTCCAGCCGGTCGCCCGCGCGAATCGCCTGGATGGCCTCGGGGTACTTCGAGAGCGCCTCGTACATCTGCGCGATGAGGTACTGGTGCCCGGCCCGCCCCGGCTGCAGCCGGGCGGCGGACTGGAACGCCTGCAGCGCCAGCGCATAGCGCCCTTCGCGCGAGAACGCGGTGCCCTGAAAGACGAACAGGTCCGCGCGCTGGTCGAGCGACCGGATGAACGGCTGAATCCGCGCCAGCGCCTCGCGGGCGGCGCCGAACTTCCCGCCGTCGAGGTAGCCCTGGGCCAGAGTGAACGCCAGCCCCACGTCCGCCGGGTTGGCGACCACCAGCGTGCGCAACAGCGAGATGGCGTCCTCGCGCTTGCCCATCGAACGAAGCACCTGCGCCCGCATCAACGCCTGCGCGAGAGACCCGGCCTTGCGCTTGTCCGACTCGTCGCAGGCGGCCAGCGCCCCCTCGTAGTCGTGGCGGGACAGCCGCAGCTCGGCCGCGAGCAGCCAGAGCCCCTCGGTGTCCTTCCGGTCGCGCGTTTCCTCGAGCGCCCCGGCGAGCAGCGCCTCGGCGTCGGCCGGCCGGCCCCGCCAGCGCACGCGGGTGATGAGGTCTCTCAGCGCCGCCGGCTCGGACCCGACCAGCCGGCGTTCCTCGAACACTCCCCTCGCCAGGTCGATGCCCTCGACGAGCACCGGCCCGGGGTCGGGCGAAGTCTCGGCGGCGAGCCGCAGCTCGAGCAGCGCCTGCGTCCGCTTCCCCGCGCGCGCCAGCGACCTCGCCGCGACGCGGTGGGCGTCGGTGTCCAACGGCCGCAGGTAGAGCGCCCGGTTGACGAAGGCCAGCGCCTGGCCCGGGTCGGCGCCGGGCCCGGTGGCGAAGGCCAGGCCCACCCAGTCGTAGAGCAGGTAGTCGGCCGGGTGCCGGTCGATGAGCGACACCCCTAGCTTCCGCACTTCGGAAGCCGGCGGCCGCTTCGCCGCGAGCGCCCGCAAGGACGCCTCGGCGTCGGCGGCGCTGCCCCCCGCGGCGAACAGGGCCAGCACCGCCAGCCCCGCCGTCCCGCAGACGGCCGCCCAGCGCGGCCCCGTCCACGCCCCCCGGGCCGCCCCTTCTTCCGGCCGGGAAGACGTTCCGAGCAGCACCGACACCGTGAGCGCGCAGGCCGGCAGCTCGAGGTTGAAGTCGAAGAGGTTGTGCAATCCACAGGCGAGCGCGGCGGCGAGCACGGCGAAGTCCTTCACCCCCATCGTCTCGCGCCGCAAGAGCCGCGTCAGGCCCCACAGGGCGAGGCCGAGCAGCCCCACGGCGGCGACCAGCCCCAGCTCGGCCGCGAGCTGCAGCACCAGGTTCTCGGGGTGGGTGAAAGTCATCGATGCTTGCTCGGTCTGAAACCGGTTGAAGCCGACCTCGAACGCGCCCCGCCCCATGCCCGCCACCCAGAAGTGCTTCGCGGCCCCGGCAATCATCGGGTACAGGTCCATCTTCGACTGCCGCAGCTTGTCGAACGAATCGGCCGTTTCCAGCTCGGCCCAGATGCGGTCGAACGCGACGTAGGCGCCGACGGCCAGCACCGCCATCACCCCGGTGAAGGCCGCCCCGGACAGCCTCAGCCACGGCGGCCGGCGCCCGGTGGCGTGCACAGGAGCCCCCTTCGCGGCCTTCCGCCTGAACAGCAGCGCCGCGAACAGCACCTGGCCGAAGACGAAGAAGGCGATGCCGCCGCGCGACAGCGACAACAGGGCCACCGCCCCCATCGCGACGTAGGCCACCGCCCAGACGAGCGCCCGCTGCCGGTCGGAAGCGGACAAGGCCAGCCCCAGCCCCACCGTGCTGGTGAGGATGAGGTACCCGGCGAGGTGGTTGGGGTTGCCGAACGGGGTGATGACCGGCGGCAGGCCTTCGAAGGTGTAGACCCCGAAGAACGTGGTGGCGCCAGCCAACAGGTGCCCTAGCCCGATGACGGCCACCGCCGTGCCGGCGAGCGCAGAGGCCATCAGCAGGCGGCGGCGAACTCGGCGCGACCGCGACAGTTGGGCGGCGGTGACCAGCACCGACAGGTAGGCCAGGTGCTTGGCCAGCTCGCGCCAGGTCTGCGCCGGTTCGAGCGAGATGGGGCGCAGGCGCGACAGCCCCAAGGGCAAGAGCGCGAACTCTCGCAGGTCGCGCGCCTCGGGCGAAAGCACCCCGAGCAGCGGCGTTGGCAGGGGCACGAGCTGGAAGAGGCAGAACGCCGCCGCGAGCCCGGGCACGGCGGCGAGCAGCGGCAGCGGCAGGCGTTCGCCCTGCAACCGGGCTCCCCAG
>JAHFDQ010000059.1 GCA_023248915.1 Archangiaceae bacterium
CGTGCCGGTCACCAAGTTGCTCGCCAAGGACAAGCTCGACGCCATCCTGAAGCGCACTCGCGAGGGCGGCGCCGAGTTGGTGGCGCTTTACAAGACGGGCTCGGCCTACTTCGCCCCGGCCGCCGCCGCCATCGCCATGGCCGAGAGCTACCTGTTCGACCGGAAGCGGGTGCTCCCCGGAGCCGCCCTGCTCGAGGGCGAGTACGGCATCAAGGGCTACTTCATGGGCGTGCCGGTTCAGATCGGCGCGGGCGGGGTCGAGAAGATCCTCGAGCTCGAGCTCAGCGCCGACGAGAGGGCGATGCTCGACAAGTCCTTCGCCTCGGTGAAGAAGACGGTCGACAGCGTCAAGCTGTAGCCGAAGGCTTCGGCGCGGCCCGGGTGCCGTTTGCTCCGGGTCGCGCTACTTCCACCCATCACCGCGGCTTATTTCCGCTCTGGAAATCTCGCTTGCGGGGTCGTGGACCGGACGGGATAAGTCCGGCAACGCCGTCGCGAGGTGAACTTCCAAATGTCTGACGCGGCAACCGTCGAATCCACCGGAGCTGGCAAGGCGGACTACTCGTTCCTGCTCCGTCGGCTGCACTCGCTGTCGGGCCTGTTGCCGATCGGCGCGTTCCTCTGCTTCCACCTCTTCGAGAACCTGAAGGCCCTGCAGGGGGCCGAGGTCTACTCGGAAGGGGTGCAGCACCTGAACTCGATGCTGCCGCGGCCGTACTTCTACGCGGTCGAGGTGGGCGTCATCATGGTGCCGCTGCTCTTCCACGGGCTCTACGGGCTTTACGTGGCAGGCACCGGCAAGGCGAACTACGCCCGGTACGTCTACCCGAGCAACCTGGCCTACGTGATCCAGCGGCTGTCGGGCTTCGTGGCCCTCATCTACCTCGTTGTTCACGTGGGAATCTTGCGCGGCATCGTCACGCTCTCGGGCCGGCACCTGGCGGCGTACTCCGGGCCGGTGGGCGGCAACCTGAACCTGATCACCTACCAGGACGTGGCGGCCCACTTCGGCAATCCGCACCACCAGATGTACGACAACTGGTTGGCCGGCAACCACATGTTCGCCTTCTATTTCGTCGGCACGCTGGCGTCGATCTGGCACTTCACCAACGGCCTGAACGGCTTCTGCTGGACCTGGGGGCTGGCGGTGGGCCGGGTGGCGCAGAAACGGGTGCGGTTGCTCGCCTGGGGCCTGTTCCTCGTCATGTCGGTTGCGTGCCTCAACGTCCTCTTCCAGATGCGGTTCTCCTAGGTGACCCGACATGGCTGAAGCGCGATACACGGTAGTCGGCGGAGGGCTTGCGGGGCTGATGGCGGTCATCAAGCTGGCCGAGGCGGGCAAGCACGTCGACCTGCTCTCGATCGTCCCGGTGAAGAGATCGCATTCGGTCTGCGCCCAGGGCGGCATCAACGGCGCGGTCAACACCAAGGGCGAGGGAGATTCCCCCGACATCCACGTCAAGGACACGCTTCGCGGCGGCGACTTCCTGGCCGAGCAGGTGTCGGTGAAGGGCATGTGCTACGCGGCCCCGGGCATCATCTACCTGCTCGACCGCATGGGCGTGACGTTCAACCGCACCCCCGAAGGGTTGCTCGACTTCCGCCGCTTCGGCGGCACGCTGTACAACCGCACCGCCTTCGCCGGCGCCACCACCGGGCAGCAATTGCTATACGCGCTCGACGAGCAGGTGCGACGGTACGAGGCCGACGGGCTGGTCACCAAGTACGAGTACTGGGAATGGCTGGGCATGGTGAAGGACGGCGCCGGACGCTGCGTCGGGTCGGTCGCGGTCGACCTGCGCACGATGGAAATTCGGTCCTTCCCCGCCGAGGCGGTGATGCTGGCCACCGGCGGCCCCGGCATCGTCTTCGGCCGGTCGACCAACTCGGTGATCAACACCGGCACCGCGGCCGGCCGCGCCTTCATCGAGGGAGCGGCTTACGCGAACGCCGAGTTCATCCAGGTGCACCCGACCTCGATTCCCGGCGCCGACAAGCTGCGCCTGATGTCCGAGTCGGTGCGCGGAGAGGGCGGGCGCGTCTGGGTGCCGCGGAAGAAGGGCGAGTCCCGGCCGCCGCGCGACATTCCCGACGCCGACCGGTACTACTTCCTCGAGGAGAAGTACCCGAAGTACGGCAACCTGGTGCCGCGCGACGTGGCCACTCGCGAGATCTTCGAGGTCTGCCGCAACCAGGGCCTGGGCGTCGGCGGCAAGGACGGCGTCTATCTCGACGTCACGCACATTCCCGCCAAGGTCTTGGACGCGAAGATCAAGGGCGTGATGGAAATCTACGAGAAGTTCGTCGGCGAAGACCCGCGCCACACGCCGATGATCATCTTCCCGGGCATGCACTACTCGATGGGAGGCTTGTACGTCACCTTCCAGCCCGGCAAGGACGACGTGCCCGAGGTCAACCACCCGAAGAACCAGGCCACCACCGTGCCGGGGCTGTACGCCGCGGGCGAAGTCGATCACGCGTACCACGGGGCCAACCGGCTGGGCGCCAACTCGCTGTTGTCATGCATCTACAGCGGCATGATCGGCGGGCCGGCGATGATCGCCTACGCCAAGGGGCAGGAGAAGAAGGCCCCAGCCGAGGTGTTCGAGTCGGCGCGGAAGTACTGGGTCGACCGCTTCGAGCAGATTCGGAAGCTGTCCGGTTCGGAGAACCCCTACCAGATGGGCGCCGAGCTCGGCGACTGGATGACCGAGAACGTGACCGTCGTCCGCTACAACGACAAGCTGAAGAAGACGCTGGTCAAGCTGGCCGAGATGAAGGACCGCTGGTCGCGCGTCAACGTGCTCGACGTGTCCAACAACTCGAACCGCACGCTGAGCTACGTCAACCAGCTCTGGAACATGCTCGAGCTGGGCCAGTTGATCACCCAGTGCGCGCTGTTGCGCGACGAGTCGCGCGGGTCGCACTTCAAGCCCGACGCCAGCCTGCCCGAGCCCAAGACGAGAGACCCTCGAGAAGACGCCGAGTGGATGAAGCTGTGGCAGGTGCGCAACGACAAGTGGGCGAAGACCACCGTAGCGCGGTGGGCACCGAACGGCCCCGAGGTGTCCTACGAGGCCGTCGCGACCCCGGTGCTCGCGCCCGAACCCCGCTGGTACGCCTAGGAAACGGCCATGTCGACCCCCAACGAAGGCGCCGCCGGCAAGAAGCACATCAACCTGAAGATCTGGCGGCAGGAATCGCCGGACCACGAGGGCAGGTTCGAAGAGTTCAAGCTGCCCTACGTGAAGGGCGCGAACGTCATCTCGTGCCTGATGGAGATTCAGAAGAACCCCGTCACCGCCGACGGCAAGAAGACGACCCCGGTGGTGTGGGACTCGAACTGCCTCGAAGAGGTCTGCGGAAGCTGCCCGATGAACATCAACGGGCGGGTGCGCATGGCGTGCTCTTCGCTGGTGGACAAGCTGGAAGACCCGATCACGCTCGAGCCACTTTCGAAGTTCCCGCTGGTGCGCGACCTGGCGGTCGACCGGCAGCGCATGTTCCTGGCCCTGAAGCAGGTCAAGGCGTGGATTCGCATCGACGGCACCTACAACCTGGGGCCGGGGCCCAAGCAGCCGCAGGGCAACCACGCCCAGATGTACACGCTGTCGTGCTGCATGACGTGCGGGTGCTGCCTCGAGGCCTGCCCCCAGGTGCAGCCCGACAACAACTTCATCGGCGCGGCGGCCATCAGCCAGGTGCGGCTGTTCAACATGCACCCGACCGGAGCCTTCACCGCCGACGAACGGCTGGCGGGCCTGATGCAGGACGGGGGTATTCAGGACTGCGGCAAGGCCCAGAACTGCGTCGAGGTATGCCCGAAGGAGATTCCGCTCACCACGTCGATCTCGGCGATGAACCGCGAGGTGACGATGAAGGTGGTGCGCGACCTCTTCTTCGAGGACGTGGCCGGCAAGGGAGTCGGCGGGCCGGGCTGACCTGTTACAGAAGTTCCACAGAAGGGGTCCGCCGTTGCGCCCCCAGGCGTACGTCGGCCCGCCAGGGGTTTCTGTGGAACATTTGTAACGCGCTCCCTGGGCCCTTCGTCGGCCGAGACATCTCCGGCCGCTTCGGCTAAGTGAAGCCGACCCTACGCAGCGAGGAAGTCACCATGAAGATCCACGAGTATCAGGGCAAGGAAATCTTCAAGAAGTACGGGGTGCCGGTGCCACGCGGAATTCTCGCGCGAAGCCCCGACGAGGCCGAGAAGGCGGCCGCGTCGCTCGGCACCCAGGTGACCGTGGTGAAGGCGCAGATTCACGCCGGCGGCCGGGGCAAGGGCGGTGGGGTGAAGCTGGCGAAGTCTCCCGCCGAGGCCAAGGTGTTGGCCGGCCAGATGCTGGGCATGATGCTGAAGACGCACCAGACCGGCCCCGAGGGGCAGAAGGTGCGCAAGCTGTACATCGAGGAAGGCCTCGACATCGGCAAGGAGATGTACCTGGGCGTGACGCTCGATCGGGTGACGTCCCGCATCACCTTCATGGCCTCGACCGAGGGCGGCGTCGAGATCGAAGAGGTGGCGTCGAAGCACCCCGAGAAGATTCTCCGCGAAGCGGTCGACCCTGCGGTGGGCTTCTGCGACTTCCAGGGGCGCAAGTTGGCTTTCGGCCTCGGCCTGGCCGGCGACACCGTCGGCAAGTTCACCTCGTTCTGCAAGGCGCTCTACAAGGCTTACGTCGAGACCGACGCCTCGCTCGCCGAGATCAACCCGCTGGTCATCCTGAAGGACGGCGGGGTGGTGGCGCTCGACGCGAAGATGAACTTCGACGACAACGCGCTCTACCGGCACCCGGACGTGGCGGAATTGCGCGACGTGGACGAGGAAGACCCGCGCGAGGCGCAGGCGAAAGAGCTCGACCTCTCGTACATCTCACTCGACGGCAGCATCGGCTGCATGGTGAACGGCGCCGGGCTGGCGATGGCGACGATGGACACCATCAAGCTGGTGGGCGGTTCTCCGGCCAACTTCCTCGACGTGGGCGGGTCGGCCTCGAAGGAAAAGGTGACCGCGGCGTTCAAGCTGATTCTCGCCGACCCCGACGTGAAGGCCGTGCTGGTGAACATCTTCGGCGGCATCATGAAGTGCGACGTGATCGCCGAGGGGGTCATCGCCGCGGCGAAGGAAGTGAAGCTGAAGGTGCCGCTGGTGGTGCGGCTGGAAGGGACGAACGTCGAGAAGGGGAAGGAGATACTGAGGGGCTCGGGGCTGGCCATCATCCCCGCCGACAACTTGCGGCAGGCGGCGGAGAAGGCGGTGTCGGCGGCGAAAGGGTAAGGGGTGCGCCGGTTCGCCCAGGCCTGGGCCTTGGGGGCCCTGGCGGCAGGCTGCGGCAGCGCGGCGCCGCCCCAGGCCAAGGACGAGGCGGCGGTCACCTACCGCGCGGCCTTCACCTCGGAAGACGGAGTGCAGGCCAAGGTGATCTTCCCGGTGCCCGACGACGCGAGCCAGTCGGTGGTGGTGGCGGGGCTGGCGGTGACGGACGGAGGCACGGCCCGCCTCGAGTCGACGCCCGAGGGGAATGGGTTGACGGTCGAGGGCAAGGGCCGGGTCGAGGTGACCTTCCAGGGGGGAAGGGTGAAGGGGCTGGGCGACGGAGACAAGGCGCCGGAGGCCGTGCTGTCACGGGCGGTGCCGGACGGAGGCCCGGGCAACCGGTACCTCCGGGTGAACAAGGGCGGCGCGGCGCAACTGCCGGTCGAGCTCGAGTACACGGCCGCGCGCGACTGCGGCGCGGGTTGCGGCGGCACGAGGTCTTGGAAGTACCAGGGGCTGGTGGGGCTGGCGTTGCAGGCGGTCGAGACGACTTTCTCGGAGGAGACGAAGCCATGAGCATCTTGGTCGACAAGGACACCCGAGTGCTTTGCCAGGGCATCACCGGTTCGGCGGGCTCGTTCCACGCCAAGCAGATGATCGAGTACGGCACGGCGATGGTGGCGGGCGCGGTGCCCGGCAAGGGCGGACAGACGTTCGAGGGAAAGGTGCCGCTGTTCAACACCGTGGCCGACGCGGTGAAGCAGACCGGCGCCAACGTCAGCGTCATCTTCGTGCCGCCGCCCTTCGCGGCCGACGCGATCATGGAAGCGGCCGAGGCGGGAGTGCCGCTGATCGTCACCATCACCGAAGGCATTCCGGTGAACGACATGGTGAAGGTGAAGCGGTACCTTCAGGGCCGGCAGGTGCGGCTGCTCGGCCCGAACTGCCCCGGAATCATCACTCCCGGCGCCCGGTGCAAGATCGGCATCATGCCCGGCCACATTCACCGGCCCGGCAGCGTGGGCATCGTGTCGAGGTCTGGCACGCTGACCTACGAAGCGGTGCACCAGGTGACTCAGCAGGGCATGGGCCAGTCCACCGCGGTGGGCATCGGCGGCGACCCGGTGAACGGCACCGACTTCCTCGACTGCTTGAAGCTGTTCAACGCCGACCCCGAGACCGAGTCGGTGATCATGATCGGGGAAATCGGCGGCAGCGCCGAAGAGAAGGCGGCCGAGTACATCGCCCGGGGGTTCAGCAAGCCCATCGCCGGCTTCATCGCGGGCCAGAGCGCTCCGCCCGGCAAGCGCATGGGGCACGCCGGCGCCATCATCGCCGGGGGCAAGGGCACCGCGGTCGAGAAGATCAAGGCGATGCAAGCCGCGGGAGTGTTGATGGCCGCCTCGCCGGCCGAGCTGGGGACGACGCTTCAGGCCGCCATCAAGCGCGGCGCACCGAACAAGGGCCGATGACCACCTAAGAGGGGAATCACACCATGGCAATCGAACGCACGCTGTCCATCATCAAGCCCGACGGTCTCGAGAAGGGCATCATCGGAAAAGTCCTGTCGCGGTTCGAGACCAAGGCGTTGAAGCCGGTCGCGATGCGCATGCAGTGGCTGTCGCAGCGCGAGGCCGAGGGCTTCTACGCGGTGCACAAGGCCCGACCCTTCTTCAAGGACCTGGTGGCCTTCATGACGTCGGGCCCGGTGGTGGTGATGGTGCTCGAGGGCGAGAACGCGGTGGCCAAGAATCGCGAGGTGATGGGCGCGACCGACCCGGCCAAGGCGGCTCCTGACACTCTGCGCAAGGACTTCGCGACCAACGTCGAGAAGAACACCGTGCACGGCTCGGACAGCACCGAAAACGCGAAGATCGAGATCGCCTACTTCTTCCGCGACACCGAGATTCAGACGTACGCCTGGAAACGGTGAGGCGGCCACGGTCGACGCTACCAGCCTGCCCCTCGAGGACCTGACCCAGCTCTTGGAAGGGCTCGGCGAGCGCAGCTTTCGCGCTGGGCAGGTCTACCGGTGGATTCACCAGCGCGGAGCCACCTCGTTCGACGAGATGAGCGACCTGTCGAAGGGCCTCCGCCAGCGACTTTCCGAGCAGGCAACCCTCGGACCCCTGGTGAAGGACCTAGAGCAGCGCTCGGCCGACGGCACGGTGAAGATCCGCTTCCGCACCCAGGACGGGCGCCTGATCGAGTCGGTCTACATGCCCTCGGCCGACCGGCGAACGCTGTGCGTGTCGACGCAGGCGGGCTGCGCGATGGGCTGCACCTTCTGCATGACTTCGACGCTGGGCCTCCTGCGCAGCCTGACGCCGGGAGAGATGGTGGCGCAGGTGCACGCGGTGAACGCCGACCTTCGCCGCGCCGAAGGGCTGGCCGCGAACGCCCGGCCGCTCACCAACCTCGTCTTCATGGGCATGGGCGAGCCGCTGCACAACTTCGAGAACCTGAAGGTGGCCCTGGGCATCCTCCAATCGGAGGTCGGGCCGAACTTCTCGCACCGGCACATCACCGTCTCGACCGCGGGCCTGGTGCCGATGATCGACCGCTTCGGGGCCGAGACCGAGGTCAAGCTGGCCATCTCGTTGAACGCCACCACCGACGAGCAGCGCTCGCGGCTGATGCCGATCAACAAGAAGTGGAACCTCGAGGCGCTCCTCGCCGCCTGCCGCCGCTTCCCGTTACGCCAGGGGCGGCGCATCACCTTCGAGTACGTGCTGATGGCGGGGGTGAACGACACCGACGACGACGCCCGGCGGCTGGTGGGGCTGCTCGCGGACATTCCGGTCAAGGTGAACCTCATCCAGTACAACGACAACCCCGGGTTGGGCTTCCTCGGCTCTTCCGTCGAGCGGGCCGAGGCCTTTCGCGAAATCCTCGCCCAGGGCCGATTGGCGGCCTTCATCCGGCAGAACCGGGGCCGGGACATCGCCGCCGCCTGCGGCCAACTGGCCAACCTTCCCGGGGCCGGGGCCGGCCAAACTCCCGCCCTGCCTTGACTTTTCCGGACCACCTCGGCTACACGCGGCCCCTCACGAACTCATCTGGAGCACGCCCCATGTCCGTCGTCCTTCGACTTGCCCGCGCTGGCGCCAAGAAGATGCCGTACTACCACGTGGTCGCCACCGACTCGCGCAACCCGCGCGACGGCAAGTTCATCGAAGCGATCGGCTGCTACGATCCCAACCTCGAGCCCGCGAAGTTCGAGGTCGACGCCACCCGGCTCGAGCACTGGATCAAGGTGGGCGCGCGGCCGTCCGAGACCGTCGCCGGGCTGATCAAGCGGGCGGCGAAGGTCCCCGTCGCCAAGGCGTAGCGCCCCTTCGTGACGGGCCTCATCGAGTACATCGCCAAGGCGCTGGTCGACCGCCCCGAAGAGGTGCAGCTACGGGTGTCGGACCTAGAGGGCGGGAAGATCTACGAGCTGAAAGTAGCACCCGAAGACGTGGGCAAGGTGATTGGCCGCGACGGCCGCACGGTGAACGCGCTGCGCACTCTGGTGGCCAGCGTCGCTTCCCGCACCGGAGAGAAGGCCCGGCTCGAGATTCTCGACGACCGCCGCAACGCCGCTCTGCCGGGAGTGCCGGCGCCCGTTCCTCCGGCGCCGTGACGCACAGTGGCCGGGCCCGCTCACCTCGAGATCGGCTACGTCGCGCGCGCCCACGGCCTGACGGGCGAGATCGCGGTGCGGCCCTTCGACCCGGCTTCTGAGAGCCTGTACGAGCTGTCCCGGGTACTCGTCCGCACCCGCGGCGGCGAAGAGCTCGAGCTGGTCATCGACTCGGTGCGCCCGGCGACGAAGGAGATTCTCCTGTCCTTCGAGGACTACGACACGCGCACCGCGGCCGAAGGGCTGGTCGGTTCGACGGTGCTGGGCTTCCGGGAAGATCTCGCCGCTCCCGCCGAGGGCGAGTACTTCCAGGCCGACCTGGTGGGGCTGGCGGCGGTGGACGAGGCTGGGGCTTCACTGGGCAAGGTCGAGGCAGTGTGGGACAGCGGGCCGGTGCCGAACCTGGTCATCCGCGGCCCCGGCGGTGAGCTGCTGGTGCCCTTCACCGACGACTTCGTGCCCTCGGTCGACTTAGAGAAGCGCCGGGTGGTGATCCGCCCGCCCGAGCTGACGGACTAGCGCCGTGGCCTTTCGCTGCGAGGTGCTGACGCTCTTCCCGAAGATGATCTCGGGCTACCTGGCCGAGAGCATTCTCGGCAAGGCGCAGGACAAGGGGCTGATCGACGTTCGCCCGATCGACGTGCGCGACTTCGCCTCGGGTAAGCACCACGTCACCGACGACACTCCGTATGGCGGGGGCGCGGGCATGGTGATGAAGGTGGAACCGCTGGTCGCGGCCATCGAAGCCTCGCGGCGCCGCCTGCCTGACGCGCAAGTCTTCCTGATGAGCCCCCGGGGCAAGGTGCTGGACCAGGCGCTGGCGAGGCGGCTGTCCCGCGCCGGTTCGCTGGTGCTGGTCTGCGGCCGGTACGAGGGGGTGGACGAGCGGGTGGCGCCGTACACCGACGGCGAGCTGTCGGTGGGGGACTTCGTGCTGACCGGGGGCGAATTGGCCGCCCTGGCCGTCGTCGACGCGGTGGCGCGGCTCGTGCCGGGGGTGCTGGGCAACGAGGCGTCCGCCGGGGCCGAGAGCTTCGAGGACGGCCTGCTGGAGTACCCCCAGTACACCCGCCCGGCCGAGTTCCGGGGCGCCGCGGTGCCCGAGGTGCTGCAGAGCGGAGATCACGCCCGCATCGCCCGCTGGAGGAGGTGGCAGGCGCTCTGCCTGACCCGCGACCGCCGGCCCGACCTGTTCGCCCGGCTCGACCTGTCCAAGGCCGACCGCGCGCTCTTCGACGCCGACGACCTCGGCTGACCCCCAAGCGTTTCGCGGGCTTGTGCGGCTCGAGCACATCTGATAGGCAGGCCCGCTCTTTTTGCGAAGATGGAGTAGCACCATGCACGAGAACCCGATTCAGTTCCTCCACGCCCGCCAGACGCGGAAAGACGTTACCGACTTCCGGACCGGCGACACCGTCCGCGTGCACTGGAAGGTGCGAGAGGGCGACAAGGAACGCGTGCAGCCCTTCGAGGGCGTCGTCATCCGCAAGAAGAAGGGCCAGACGCACGCGACCTTCACCGTCCGCAAGATGTCGTACGGCGTCGGGGTCGAGCGCATCTTCCCGCTGCACAGCCCGCGCTACGAGAAGATCGAGCTGCTCACCAAGGGCGACGTCAACCGCAACCGCCTCTTCTACCTTCGTGGCCTGCGCGGTCGCGCCTCGCGCGTCGATGCCCAGGAAGAGCTGCTCGAGGGCGAGGCCGCCGTCGGCACCGCTCCGGGCGAGGCGCCTGCCGCCAAGGCAGAACCGCCCCACGAACCGGCCAAGAAGACGGCCACCGCCGAGGCTCCGGAGGCTCCCAAGGCCCCGAAGGCTGCTCCGGCCGCCAAGACCCCCGCGGCGAAGAAAGAGCCGAAGGCGAAGTAGTTTTTCCCCCGGGGCGGGTACACTCGCCCCAGCCATGTTGGTCCTCGAGCTTGCGGTCCAGGCGGTGCGCGGTTTCGCGCAGGCTGGCCGCTTCACCCTGAAGCCCGGTTACGTCCTGGTGCGGCCGAAGGCCCCTGGTTCGGTGCCGCTGTGCGGCCTGGTGTCGTCGCTGTGCTTTTCGGACGGGCGCGGCGGCGACTCGGTCTACCTGGCCCCGGGCCAGAAGGCGGGCAAGGCGGCCCTGTCTTTCCTCGGGAATGACTTGGGCACCTACCTGCTGACGCGCGATCTCGGCGGGGCCGGAGCGCTCCACAAGCTGAACTCGGCCACCCGGAAGTACGAAGTGGTGACCGAAGACGCCACCGAGGCCGCCGGGGTGCTGAGGTCTTCGGTCGGCCTGCCGCCGAAGGCGGCCTTCGACCAGATCTTCTGCTTCACGCCCTCGCAGTTGCCCACCCAGCGCCCCAAGTCGAAGAAGGCTGCCCCGGTCGCGTCAGGGCCGTCGCAGTCGAAGCTGGCGATGGCGATACCGGCGCAAGCGGAAGTGGCCGCGGCGACTGACGTGGCCGCCGCCGAAGCGCGCCTGGTCGAGCTCGAGAGGGAATTGGGGCTGACCCAGGAAGTGGACAAGCTGCAGTTCCGACACGACGGGCTCGGGTCGCAGCTCTTCGAGCTCGAGGGCAAGCTGAAGGGGGGCGACGGGCTTAAGGCCGCGCTGAGGGAAGCCGAGGCCGCGTTTGCGAAGGCGCCGACGGCCGAGTCCCTGGGGCTGTCGGCAGACATCCTCGCTCGGGCCGAGAGGTTCCAGCACCTCGCCATCCGCCGCGACGACGCCCTGGCGCGGATCGAGTCTGAGCGCGCGAGCGCCGAAGGAGTCCCCGACGGCCCGGTATACGTCGAGCCGGTGTGGCGCGACGTGCGCTTCCTGGGCGGGCTGGCGGGCGGCGCGATCTTCCTGTCCCTCGGCGTGCTGCTCGAGGGGACTCTGCGCTACGCGGCGCTGTTCGAGATTCCGGCCTTCGGTTTCTCGGCGCTACTCGCGCTCAAGTACGTGGACGACCTGCAGGCCTCGGGGCAGGCGAGCAAGAAGGGAGGCGGGCTCGCCGTCCGCGAGAAGAAGGTCAGGGACGAGTTCGAGCGCGAGTCCCGGCCGGTGCGCGAGGCGATGAAGGTGGCCCAGGTCGAGTCGCCGGCCGACCTGGCCGAGCTGCTCGGCCGGAAGGCGCTCTTGGGTCAGAAGGTGGACGAGCTGAAGGCCGAGCTCGAGCAGTTCGCGGCCGACCCCGAGTACGCCCAGGCCTCGGCCAGGCACCAGGCCCTGAAGGCCGAGCAGGACGAGGTGAACCGCCTCTTGCTCGAGAAGGGCGGGTACCTGAGAGACCTTCGCGAGGTCGAGCGAGAGATCGCCCGCACCCGCGAGGCCATCGCCAAGGCCCGGGCGGCCGCGCCGGCCCGTGAGGTGGCGGCCCCCGCGCCGGCGGCGGCTGCAGAGGGCCCGGCGCCGGTCGAGGCCTTCGATGACCCGGTGCCCCAGGTGCTGTCGCTGGGCGCCGATCTGCTCACCACCGACGTGGCCACCCTGGGCGCGACGCTGAAAGAGAGGGCCGGCCAGTTCCTCGCCGCCTTCACCGAAGGGCGGTTCGCCGGCGTCGAGCTCGACCGAGCCGGCAAGGCCTTCGCCCAGGTGGACGGCCAGCGGGTGCCCGCGGGGGCGCTGCCGGGGAAGGATCTCGACCTGCTCTACCTGTCGGTGCGCATGGCCCTGGTCGAGCGGTACTGCACGCGCTTCAAGGTGCCGCTGTTCGTCGAAGAGCTGCTGGCCGTGGTCGACCCCTACAAGGTAGGGCTGGTCGGCCGGTTGTTGAAGCACCTGTCCACGGTGACGCAGGTGCTGCACGTGACGTCCAACCCCGCGCTCGACCCGATGGCAGACCAGACTGTTACCGTCTGACCCAGGTTTGCATGGGGGGTGGGGCGATGAACGGGGTCAGCCGGCGGTCAGTCGGTGACGAAGCCGAGGCGGCGGCGGTGCGCCACCTCGAGGCGCAAGGCTTCCAGATACAGGCGCGGAACTACACCTGCCGTCAGGGCGAGCTCGACATCGTCGCCGAGAAGGAAGGGGTGATCTGCTTCGTCGAGGTGCGCATGCGCTCGACGTCGCTGTGGGGCGACCCGGCGATGTCGGTGAGTGGCGCCAAGCAGCGGCGGGTGGTGAAGGCCGCCCTGCGCTACCTGTTCGAGCAGCGGCTGTCCAACCGCGCGGTGCGCTTCGACGTCGTCTCGGTGCTGGGCCGTGGCGCCCAGGCCCGCGTCGAACACCTGCCCGGAGCTTTCGACGCGGGCATGTGACGGTAGACTGGGCAGGCCCATGCCTGACGCCGGCACGCTCTTCCTGGTCGCGACGCCCATCGGCAACCTGGGCGACGTCACCCGGCGGGCGGCCGAGACGCTGCGCGACGTCGCCTTCGTGGTCTGCGAAGACACCCGCCGTTCGAAGGTGCTGCTCGCGCACCTCGGGCTGTCCAGGCCGACGATGAGTCTTCCGGCCTTCGACGAGTCCGCGCGGGTGGGGCCGATTCTCGACCGGGTAGCGGCGGGCGAGGACTGCGCCGTGGTCACCGACGCGGGCACGCCGGGCATCAGCGACCCGGGAGAACGGCTGGTGGCCGAGGCGGTGGCGCGCGGGCTGAAGGTGGTGCCGGTGCCCGGGCCGGTGGCCTTCGCCGCGGCGCTGTCGGCGTCGGGGCTGCCGGCGGGCCGGTTTCATTTCCTCGGGTTTCTGCCCCGCGCCGGCGTCGACCGCAAGGCGGTGCTGGAAGAGGTGCGGCCGCTCAGGGCGACCCTGGCGCTGTACGAGTCGCCGCGGAGGTTGGCCGAGACGCTCGGCGACTTGAAGGAAGCGCTGGGAGACCGGCGCGCGTGCGTCGCGCGCGAATTGACCAAGGTGCACGAAGAGCTGGTCCGCGGAACGCTGGGCGAGCTGGAAGCACGCTACCGGGGCGCCGAGGTGCTGGGCGAGCTGGTGGTGCTGGTCGAGGGGCGCACCGGAGAGGCGCGCTGGACCGAGGACGAGGTGCGCCGCGCGCTGGCGGAAGGGTTGGCGAGGGGCGAGAAGCTGAAGCCGCTGTCCACCGAGTTGGCCGAGAGGGCAGGGTGGACGGGGAAGGACGTCTACCGGCTGGGGCTGGCCGAGAAGGCCTAGAAGTTGAGGGTGCCGACGACGTCGATGCGCAGAATGGACGTCTCGCTGGCCCGGAAGCGCCTCGAGGGCATGTCCACCCTCCAGTCGTAGTTCGGGTTCAGCTCGAGCGGGTTGGTGGACACGTCGACCGTGCCGTTGCCGTCGGTGTCGCGGCCGATCGATTCATCGGTGAGGGTGTACTCGGTGCGGTACGTCCAGGTGGCGCTCGCCCGCAAGTGCACGTAGTCGGCGGCGTGAGCGGTGAAGCCGAAGGCGGCTCCCAGCTCGATGTACTCGGCCGTGTAGAGCAGCTTGTTGAACAGGTCGGACATCTCGTTGTAGTAGCGGCCGGGCGAGACGTAGGTGGCGACGCCGCGCAGGTCGATGGCGACCTTCTGGTGCATCGAGGGCTCGTCGTAGGCGTTGAACTCCGACCCGAAGACGAAGCCGCCCACGTGCGCGGCCTGGACGCCGGTCTGGGCGCGCGACCACTGGTCGGTGCCGCAGTTCTCGGGGCGGCCCATGGTGCGTGGGTCGGGGTGGTCGCAGTTCGAGTACCAGCCGGGCCCGTGGTACGGCAGGGTGTAGTGAATCTGGAAGTAGGGGTCGGCGGCGCCCACGCGCTTCGAGAACGTCGTGTAGAACTTGTAGCGGTGGGTGCGGTCGCCGATGGCGCCGCGCGCGTCGGGGCTGGTGGGCACCGTCGGGTCGAGCAGGTCGGCGGTGGGAGCCGTGTAGTCCACCCCCACCACCCAGGTCGGCTTGGTGTCGTCTTTCTTCTCGTTGAAGAAGGCGTAGGCCAGGCCGAATGTCATGTCGCCCAGACCGCCCCGGAAGGTGTCGATGTTGGACGACAGGTCGAAGAGCGATCTGCGGCCGGCCCCGGTGGTCGCGCAGTTGGGGTCGAGCAGGGCGCCGTTGGCCTGCACGCAGTTGTTGGCGATGGTCGAGTTGGAGTCGTTGGTGCCGACCGCGTAGCCCCAGGTGCGGTTCTGCTGGAAGACGATGGGAACGCCGTAGTGGAACTCGAGGTCCTTCCACAGGCCTAGGTGCAGGTCGAGGTTCAGCCGGGTGTCGATGTTGGTGAAGCGCAGCTCGGTGACGTCCGAGACGGCGCCGTCCTGGTGGTACTCGCGGATGATCTTCGCCCGGTGCTGGGTGCGCTCGTAACCGACGTCGATGAACATGCCGAAGGGCGCGTCCTGCTCGAACGACGAGGCCACGTGGCTGATCTCGGCGGCGAGGGCCGGGGTCGACACGGCGGCAATGGACGCGAGCACAGCGGCGCGCAGGCGAGGCATCAAACCTCCGGAACGAGACTGAACGTACCGGCCGTGGGGAGGGGGGTCAAGGAATCGGGGCGGTGGTGGCCGGCATCAACCCGTCCAGCCGGCGCTCTTCGGCCTCGAACGCGGGCAGCTGCGACGCTTCGAGCGCGCGGTGCGAGCTGGGCTGGCTCTCGAAGGGGTCGAGCACGGCCCCGCCTGCCGACACGAGCTGGTAGTGCAGGTGCGGCGCGAACGAATGGCCGGTGTTGCCGGAAGAGGCGAGCACTTCGCCCTTCTTCACCTTGCGGCCGACCTTCAGGTCTTCGGGCAGCTCGGACAGGTGGAGGTAGAGGGCGCTGCGGTGCTGGCCGCCCGCTTCGGTCACCTGGAAGCAGTTGCCGTTGCCCCGGAAGGACCAGAGCTTGCGCGACACGGTGCCGTCGAAGGTGGCCTTCACCGGTGTGCCGACGGGGGTCTTGAAGTCCACCCCCTTGTGGCGGCGGCCGTCCTTCAAGAGCGAGGTGATCTGGTCGTACCCGTCGACCGGCGCGTCGGCGAGGCGCAGCTCGAGCTCGTCGCCCAAGGGCCCGTAGAAGCGCGAGAACGTGTCGCCTCCGGCCTTGAAGCGGTAGGCGGCGTAGGTCTTGTCGTGCTTCTGCGAGGTGAAGCGCACGGCGTGGACCACGGGCTCGTCGCCCGGGCGTTCCTGGTACAGGGCGTCGAGGGTGTCGCCGCGGACGAGGTCGCCGGGCACGTGCACCCACCAGACCAGGGTGCGGGTGAGCACCTGGGTGAGCGCGGGGCCGGTCTCATGGCCGGCGCCGCCGATGACGCCAGTCTCGAGCGGCCCGTTGATTCGAATCGACAGGCGCTTCAGCCCCGCCTTCTTGAGCTGTTCCTCTGGGGTGGGAGGCGGGGGAGGCGGCGGCAGCGCCACTGGCCCCGCGTCGGCCGCGGGCAGGGCCGCGGACACCGGGTCGGACGAAGGAGCCGAGCGCGCTCGGAAGTACAGGACGCCGCCCGTGAGCGCGGCGACCAGGACCGCGGCGGCGACCGCGGGGCCGACGACCGATCTCTTGGGGGCTTCGCCGAGGGTGGGGAGAGCGCTCACTTCTCGTCCTCGGGGTCTTCGTCGCGCAGGCCGAACTCCTTCATCTTGGTCTGCAGCGACTTGCGGCTGA
>JAHFDQ010000374.1 GCA_023248915.1 Archangiaceae bacterium
CTCCGCACGCGGTCCCGACGAGGCCAGCGCCCGCCTCCGTCGAGCCGGCACGCGCGTTCCGGCCGCCGCGTTGGGCGCGCCTCGCGGCCGCGGCGGTGCCGGTCGCGGCCGCGCTCGCCATCGTCGTGCTCTGGCCGAAGGACGAGCCCCGGCTCAAGGGCCGGGTCAGCGTCGAGGTGCTCTCGGACGCAGGCGCTCCGATTCGCCAGGCGCGGGTCGGCCAGCACGTGACGCTCGCGGTCGGCGGTTCGGGGTACTCGCAGGCCGCCGTCTTCGCCATCGACGCCGAGGGAAAGGTGAGCCAGGTGTGGCCGCCGGCCGGGACGAGCAGCGCTGCGATTCCCGCCGGGGCGCGGGCGCGGCTCGAGCCCGGGTTCGAGGTGACGCCAGGCTCGCTGGCGCTCTACGCGTTCTTCACCACGCAGCCCATCGACCTGGGGCAACTGACGCGCGGCCTCGAAGCGACCGTTGCGCAGGGCCGCAGCCGGGGCCAAGGGCCCCTCGACCTCGACGCGCCCGCCGACCTCGCCCCGGCGGCGACGCGGCTGCGACTCGAGGTCGCGCCGTGATTCGCGCGGCGTTGGTCCTCGTCACGCTCACCGCGGCGACCGCCCTCGCCGAGCCGGCGACTGAGCGGCGCTGGGCGCTGGTCATCGGCGCCAACCGCGGGCTCGCCGGCGAAGAGCCGCTGCGCTTCGCGGAAGACGATGCTCGCCGCGTGCTCGAGGTCTTCGAAGAGGTCGGAGGCGTCGAGCCGGCGCTCACGGTTCGCGTCCTCGGCGCCGACGTCGCCCGCGCGCGTGAGGCGATCGCCGCCCTCGAGAAGCGCCTGGCGGCCGAGGCCAAGCCCAACGACCGGCTCGTCGTCTACGCGTCGGCGCACGGCGGCGAAGGAGTGCTGCACCTGAGCGGAGCCGAGCTGCCGCTGCGCGAGCTGGTCGACTTCGTCCAGCGGGCGCCGGTCGGCGTCGGGCTGCTCGTCGTCGACTCTTGCCGGTCGGGCGCGATGACCCGGCTCAAGGGCCTCAAGCCGGTCGACGGCCCCCCCGTGCAGGTGCAAGCGACCGAGGTCGAGGGCCGGGTGCTCATCACCGCCTCGGGCGCCGACGAGTACGCGCAAGAGTCCGACGAGCTCGGGGGCTCGTACTTCACCCATCACTTCCTCACCGGGCTGCGCGGCGCCGCCGACAGCTCGCACGACGGCCGCGTGACCCTCGACGAGGCCTACGCCTGGGCTTTCTCGCGAACGCTCGAGTCGACCTTCGCCTCGCGCGGCGGGCTACAGCGGCCCGGGTTCAAAATCGATCTGCGCGGCCAGGGCGAGCTGGTGCTCTCCGAGCCGGGCAGCGCGCGCGGGCAGCTCGTGCTTGGCAGCGGCGCGCCCGGGCGCTGGTTGGTGTTGCACGCCGCCAGCGGCGCGGTCGTCGCCGAGATGGAGAAGGGCGCAGGGCCGGCGACCCTGGCGCTGCAGCCGGGCGAGTACCGGGTCCGGCTGCGCGCCGAGGACGGTTGGCTCGAGCGCACGGTGAACGTGCCCGCCACGGGCGGCGCGGTGGTGCGAGGGCCGGAGGCCGAGCGCTCGGTCTACGCGAAGGTCGCGCTGAAGGGTGCTCCGCGAGCGCGCTTCGCGGTCAGCGCCAGCGCGTCGATGGCGACCGGGTTGGTGGCCGACCTGGGGCCGATGGCCGGGGCCGCGGTCGGGGTGCGCCGCGACTCCTGGCCGGGGTTCGTCAACCAACTCGGGCTGAGCTTCGCTGCCCGAACCGGCGGTGGCGTGCAGCACCCGGTCTCGCAGACCGAGCTCGAGCTGCGCGCCGGGGCGGCGCACCGCTTCGAGCGCGACCGGCTCGGCGTCGCCCTGGGAGTGCAGCTCGGCGCGGTGCTCGTGCTGCAAAGCAACCTACCCTACGGGCCGGACCGCACCGGCCTCGAGCCGACAGCGCTGGCCGAGGCCGAGCTGCGCTACCGCATCGCCGGCCCGTTCGAGGCGTTCCTTCAAGCCAGCGTCGGCGCCGCGGCGGTGAAGAAGCTCGCCGGAACGACCGTGGTTCCGCGTGGTTCGGGCTCGCTCGGAATCGCCTGGTCCCTCTGATGTCCCACGCTCCGGGGCTCGGGTGTCCAACGAGCGGCCGGAAGACACGAGGGGCATTCGATGAGACGGATTCTTTGGGGCAGCTTCATGGTCGTCGCCGTGGTGGCCTGCGGGCGGAGCGCGAGCCCGCAACCGAATCCGCTCGCAGGCGGTTTCGACCCGGCGAACCAACCGGGAGTGAAGGACCGGGTGGCGCTGATTTCCTTCTCTGGGCCGAACGCATGTGTCGACCTGAAGCAGCACCTCGAGGACCGCGCGGTGTTGCAGATGCAGGTGCAGCTCGCGAGTTCGAAGCGGTACATGCTCCAGACCTGGGAGTGGCGGCGCACCGGCACCTGGGGCTCGACCTCCTCGGACGGCGCGATGGACGCCGGGGCGGCGGCGGGCGGGGGCGGAGGCGGTGGCGGAGGAGGCTCGGGCAGCGCCGGCCCGTCGGCCTACACGACCACCAACACTCAAATGGCAGGCGTCGACGAGCCCGACTTCGTCAAGAACGACGGCTCGCGCATCTTCGTGCTCTTGGGGCAGCGGCTCTACGCCGCGCAGTCGTGGCCGGCCTCGGCGCTCGCCCGCCGCGGCAGCCTCGCGATCGACGGCACGCCGCGCGAGATGTTCCTCGACGGCGACCGGCTTGTCGTCTTCTCGGAAGTGTTCGACCCGACGCTGAGCAACCTTCCCTCGTACTGCCTCGATGGCTGCGGAGGCTGGTACCGCAACGCGACGCGCATCAGCGTCATCGACGCCTCCGACCTGTCGAACTTGCGCGAGACGCAGACGCACGTCGTGCCCGGCCAGTACCGCACGGCCCGCCGAATCGGTGCTTCGGTTCGCCTGGTGGTCAGCGACGACATCGCGCTGCCGGCCGGCGTCGCCACCTGGCCCGACTACCGCGACTGGGACGCGCTCGCGTCCGCGCCGGGCAGCAGTGACATCGACGCCTACTTCGACGCGCTCGCGACCGCGAACGAGCAGGTCATCCGGGCGCGGACGTTGGACCAGTGGATTCCGGCGGTGCACAGCGCCGGCGTGGGGACGACCGCGCGTCAGCCGCTCGACTGCGCGCGCGTCGCGGCGCCGGACGTCTCGGGCGAGCTGGGCCTCGCGTCGGTCGTGACCGTGAACCTCGACGCTCCCGCGCAGGTCTCGCGCACCACGCTGCTCGCCCAGGCGCACGAGGTCTATGCCTCGCCCGGCGCGCTCTACATCGCTCAGCTGCACTGGTGGTGGTGGGATTGGACGCCGCAGCGCAGCGCGACGTACCTGCACAAGTTCGACCTGAGCGACCCCAACTCCGTCGCCTGGGTCGGCTCGGGCGCCGTCGACGGCACCATCGTCGACCAGTTCTCGATGGACGAGCGCCAGGGCTACCTGCGCGTCGCCACCACCTGGAACGAGCCGGCCGATTTCTGGAGGACGCACAACGCCATCTCCGTGCTCTCCGAGACCGCCGGAGCGCTGGTGAAGGTCGGCCAGAGCCCCGACGTCGGCGCCGGTGAGCGCATCATGAGCACCCGCTTCGTGGGCCCGAGCGCGTACGTCGTGACCTTCCGCCAGACCGACCCGCTCTTTACCTTCGACCTGTCCGACCCCGCGAACCCGCGTGCCGTCGGCGAGATTCAAGTGCCCGGCTTCTCGAGCTACATCCACCCGCTCGACGCGACCCACCTGTTGACCATCGGCACGTACCTTCCGCCGACACCGTCGGACTGGCGCGAGCGCGCGCTGCAGTTGGCCATCTACGACGTGAGCGACTTCAAGCACCCGCGGCAGACCTTCACTCAGGAGGTCGGCCACGCCTGGGCCTGGAGCGAGGCGCAGTGGGAGCACAAGGCCTTCAACTACTTCCCCGAGAAGAGGCTGCTCGCGATTCCGTTCTACGACTGGCGCGACGACACCGGCTGGTCGAGCTACACCTCGGACCTCCGGGTCTTCCGCGTCGACGCCGCCGCGGGCTTTGCGCCGCTGGGAGCCCTCGACATGCGCGACGTGCTGATGCGCCCCGACAGCAGCGTCTACGGGTGCTGGTACTGGTGGTGGCAGCCGATGGTCCGCCGTAGCGTGATGGCGGACGACTTCGTCTACGCCATCTCCTCGGGCGGCATTCGAGTGGCGAACGTCGCCGACCTGTCGCAGCCGCTGGCGACCATCACCTTCGACTACGGCCAACCCTGAACGGCTACCATTCGAGAGTTCCATGCCTGCTCCGGTCCCAGGTCGCCGCTCGCCCGCGCTGCTCTTCGGCCTCTACGCCGTGGCGATGGCGGGCGTCGCCTGCTTCGACCCGCTCTATGAGTACGGAGAGAAGGTCGCCGGCGCCTGGAGCGTCTGCTGCGTCCAGGGCCGGGTGAGCACCTGCGAGTGCGCCCGAGGCCAGGGCTGCGTCCTCCCGTTCGATGCCTGCGCCGCGGGGCAGTGCCGAACCTACGGCGGCGTCTGCGGAGGGGGCGGGGGAGGCGGAACACAAGACGCCGGGCTGCCCTGGGACGCGGGCAGCTCGGAAGACGCGGGCGCGAACGACGGCGGACCGCCTCCGCCGCCGGTCTACGAGACGTGCTGCGCTTCGGGCTGGGTGACGACGTGCCTGTGCGACCACGGGCTGTGCCCGAACACGCCGTTCACCGCCTGCCCGAACGCGGCCTGTGCTCCGAGCGGCGCGCCCTGCCCGTGACGCTCGTGCAGCCCGCGGGTGAGGGAGTTCAGGCGTGCGCCGGAGCGTCCGCGTGCCCGGGGGCCACGTTCCGAATCCCCTAGATGGCCCCGAGGACCGCGCCGTAGAAGGGTCCTCCGGGCTCGAGCCGACAAGGCCTTGCAATTCTGAAGCAGCGCTGCAATTTTCCTAGGTATGAAGCTTCTCGCGCGCCGGGCGGCTACTCGCCTCAAGCGACAGCTCCGCACGTTCCCGGCGGTGCTCATCTTCGGCCCGCGCCAGTGTGGCAAGACTACTTTCGCCCGTAGCGCTCTTCCTGGCTGGAAGATCATCGACCTCGAAAGCCACGGCAGCTTGCGGATGGTCGCCGCCGACGTCGAGGGCTTCCTGCTCGCCAACCCGAAGCGCCTGGCGTTCGACGAGGCCCAGGTTCTGCCCGAGTTGTTCCCCGCGCTGCGCCACGTCATCGACCGGGCCAGGGCGCCGGGCCGCTTCGTCCTCCTCGGCTCCGCGAACCCCCTCCTCCTGCGTTCGACGTCAGAGTCGCTGACTGGGCGCCTGGGCATGCTCGAACTGACCCCCTTCCGCGCCGTCGAGCTCGCGGGTTCCGGGCAAGGAGGCGACCGCTGGTTCTGGGGCGGATTTCCCCCGGTTCACCAGCTTCGCGGGGCCGAGCGTCGCATGAGCTGGTTCGACAGCTACGTCGCGACCTTCATTCAGCGAGACCTGCCGGCGCTTGGGTTTCGCCTGCAACCCGAGCGCGTCCGGATTCTCTGGACGATGCTCACCCACGTTCACGGGAACCTGCTCAACGTCTCGGATCTCGCGCAGTCTCTTTCGGTCTCGTCCCACACCGTCAACGACTACCTCGACGCGCTCGAGGCGACCTTCATGATCAGGCGGCTCAGGCCGTACCACACCAACGCGCAGAAGCGCTTGGTGAAGGCACCCAAGGTCTACGTCCGTGACACGGGGTTGCTGCACTTCCTCGCCGATCTCCGGCACCCGTCGGATCTCGAGACCTGGCCACGCCGCGGAGCCTCATTCGAAGGCATGGTCATCGAGGAGCTGGCGACGTGGGCCTCGGACAGCCTCGTTCGCCCCAGCCTCAACTTCTGGAGGACCCAGACGGGATCCGAGGTGGACCTGCTCATCAAGGACGGCTCGCGGCTGTTCCCCATCGAGGTGAAGCTCGGCACCGCGCCGGACCGGAAGGCGCTCGCTGGCCTTCGCCAGTGCATGCAGGACCTGAGCCTCAAGCGCGGCTGGGTCATCACCGGGTCCGGCGAACGGCACAAGGTCGGCGGCGGCATAGAGGTCGTGCCTTGGCCGGAGGTGTTGAGAGGCGGGCTGCCATTCCTCGAACGCTGACCCTCGTGCTGCGAAGGCTGCTCGAATTCGGGGCGGCACGAACACCGGGCGAATCGAATTGGCCGCCAAGGTCTGCTCGAACTGGCCACACAGGATCACCGAACCGTCATTTGCCAACGCGACCCGACGAACCGTGTCGGCGCCAACGCCTCCAAACTGCTTGGCCCAACGGACCTCGCCC
>JAHFDQ010000375.1 GCA_023248915.1 Archangiaceae bacterium
CGCCTTGTCGGCCGACTCGGCTAAGAGAATGCCGCCGCGGTACTTCGGCTGGCTGGCCACCACGCCCACCGCCTGGCCTCCCAGCCGGCACAGGCCGGTCAACAGCTCTCTCGCGTACAGCGCCTTCACCTCGAGCCAGGTGCCGGGGTCGACCAGCGCGTCGACGAAGCGCTGCATGTCGAAGGGCTTGTTCTGGTCGGCGGGGATGAGGTCTCTGACCCTGCCCTTCTGGACCGGCGCCTTGCCGGCCAGCCGCGAAGGCAACTGCGCGCAGGACGACGGCATCAGCCTCAGCCAGGCCTTGGCGGTCTCGATCGCCTCGGCGTCGGACTTCACCAGCACGTCGCCGCAGCCCGAGGTCTCGCAGTGCATGCGGGCGCCGCCCATTTGCTCGAGCGTCACCTTCTCGCCAATCACCACCTCGGCCATGCGGGGGCTGCCCAGGCTCATCGAGGCCTGCCCCTCGACCATGATCACCACGTCGCAGAAGGCCGGCACGTACGCGCCGCCCGCCGTCGAAGGGCCGAACAGCACGCACACCTGCGGCACCTGCCCCGACATCTGCACCTGGTTCTGGAAGATGCGCCCCGCGCCCCGGCGGCCCGGGAACATCTCGAGCTGCTCGGTGATGCGCGCCCCGGCCGAGTCGACCAGGTACACCAGCGGGCAGGCCTGAGCCCGCGCCGTTTCCTGCACCCGGAGGATCTTCTCGACCGTCAGCCGGCCCCAGCTTCCGGCCTTGACCGCGGGATCATTGGCCATCACCGCGACCGCGCGGCCTTCGATCTTGCCGACCCCCGTCACCACCCCGTCGCCGGGCAGGTTCGGGTCACTGTTCGCCCGTTGACCGTCCTCGACCAGCGAACCGGGGTCGAGCAGCAGCTTCAGCCGTTCGCGAACCGGAAGGCGCCCGTGGGCCCGGTGCCGCGACCGCTCTTTGGACTCGGGCTTTGCCTCGAGGTCGGGCCTGGGGCTCTCTTCGAAGGACATGAAAGGGGCGATTTAGCACCAAGGGGACGGTGGTTGCGAACGGCGATTGAAGTTTTCGATTGGCCTGGTAAACGGGCGCGGTTCCCAAGCATTCCCAATGGAGCCCTCATGATCGAGTTCGCACCGGGCAATCTCCGAATTCCGAAGTGGACGCGGCCCGTGTACATGGTCGCCGCCGGGACCACCGACTTCCGCAAGCGTTACCCCGAGAAGAAGCTGGAAGAGCTGACGATGATGGCCTTCCGCATGCTGCTCGAAGAGAACGATCTCAAGATGGACCCGCTCGAGGTCAAGGGGCACATCAACTTCGCCTGCTACGGCGAGTTCGCCGACCATTTCCAGGACCAGCTGCTCTGCGAGGCCAAGGTCCACGACTACCTGGGGCTCGACCCCTTGGGCAACGTCGGCATCAAGACCGGCGGCGCCACCGGCGGTTCCACCCTCTTGATGGGCGCCACCACCATCGCCTCGGGCCTCGCCGACTGCTCGCTGGTGCTGGGGTGGGAACGGATGGACGAAGTCACCACCTGGACCGGCAACTACTACATCGCCACGGCCGCCTGTAAGGACTTCGAGACGCGCCTCGGCCGCGTCTACGCCAGCTACTACGCGCCGATGGCCCGCCGCTTCCAAGAGATGTACCAGGTCGACGAGCGCGTCCGCGCCGAGATCGCGGTGCGCAACCGGCTGAACGCCTACTACTCGCCGTTCTCGCAGCAACCCGGCAAGCACACCGTCGAAGAGGTGCTGAAGGGCGACATCCTGTCCGACCCGCTGCGCTTCCTCGAGTGCTGCGCGATGAGCGTCGGCTCGGCCGGCGTGCTGCTGTGCTCGGAAGAGCTGGCCTACAAGATGACGGATCACCCGGTGCGGCTGTACATCGCCGGGGGCTCGCACACGCTGCGCACCGGCGACCGCCGGCCGATGCGCATTCCGCTCTTGCCCCACGAGACCGAAGAGGGTTACCGCGAGCTGTACCAGCAGATGGAAAAGCAGGACGGCCGCTGGCCCGGCTTCGAGAGCTTCGGCGCCACCCGCTTCGCCGCCTACCAGACGCTGCGCATGGCCGGCATCCAGAACCCGCTGAACGAGCTCGACCTGGTCGAGACGCACGACGCCTTCACCATTTCCGATCTGCAGACCTACGGCGACGTGGGCCTCACCCTCTACGGGCAGGAACAGTCGTACGTCACCAGCGGCGAGTCGTACCTGGTGAACCCGAAGACGGGGAAGCCCGGCAAGTGCCCGGCGAACCTCTCGGGCGGCCTCTTGGGCACGATGCACGCCGTCGGCGCCACCGGCATCTTCCAGGCCGGCGAGGTGATGTGGCAGTTGCAGGGCAAGTACGACAAGTTCCACGGCGACCCGAAGATGTGGTCTCGCTACGGGAAGAAGAAGCCGGCCGACTGGAAGAGCCTGCAGGTGAAGAACCCGAAGAAGGGCATGGCGATCTCGCATGCCGGCGTGGGCAGCCACGTCACGGTCGCCGTCCTCGAGAAGGCCTAAAGGAACCCCACCATGCCAAACGCCACCAAGGTGAAGCTGAAGACGACTCCCACGAAGTTCGAGGTCAAGGGCGAGGCCTGGGTGATTCAGAACCCGCGCTTCGGCCCCGAGGGCACGCACTACCACACGTACGGAATGCTGACGCCGTACTTCGAGGGGCTGACGAAGGGCAAGCTGCTCGGCACCCGGTGCGTGAACAAGAAGTGCCCGATCTCGAAGGGCAAGAGCGAGCTGTGGCTGCCGCCGCGGGCCGACTGCCCCGACTGCCACCAGAGCATGGAGTGGTCCGAAGTGAAGGTTCCCGCCGGCTACATCTACGCCTACACCCACGTGAAGGCCGGCGGCACCGGGCTCGAGATCGAGACGCCGTACTACCAGATCGACGTGAAGATTCCGGGCGTCGCCACCATCGTGAAGAGCTACCTGCTCGACCGGAAGCCGATCAAGATCGGCGACAAGGTGCGCGCGGGCTTCCGCAGCGGCAAGGCCGCCACCCACACTTCGCTCGACCTGTACTTCGAGCTCGTCTAGTCGAAGGGTCTTCGACTCCGCTCGGACTGAACGGTTCTGCTTACGGGGTCAACCGGGTAGATTCGCCCGCCATGCGCAGGTGGATCTTCCGGTGGGCCCGCTTCTTTCCCCTCGCGATTGCAGCGTTCGCGGCGCTATCGGCCTGGGCGCGAGCCGGCGGCGGCGAGAACTACGCCAGCGGCCACAGCCACGAGTCCAGCTCGAGCAGCGGAGACGGCGGAGACCTCGCCGCTTTGGTTCTCTGGCTCGTCTTCCAGCACCCGGCGGTCGGCATTCCCGTCTTGATGATCGTCGTGGTGGTCTACGTCGTGGCCCAGCGAAACGGCGCCACCGCGCGCACGCAGCGGGCCTTCGACCAGCGCGAAGCCGGCCAGCGCACTCAGGTGAGCGCAGTGGACGTGGTCGGCTGGGTCGGCGCGCTGAAGTCCAAGGACGCGGCGTTCGACCTCTTGCCCCTGCTCGACAAGGTCAAGCGGCTGTTCCTCGACACGCAGGCCGCTTGGGGCAAGCGAGACCTGACGCCCATACGCCCCTTCTTGTCGGACGCGACCTACCAGCGGTTCTCCGTCCAGTTGAAGCTCGTGTCGGCTCAAGGCGTGCGCGACGCGCTGGCCGACCTGGCGGTGCTCGAATTGCAGCTCATCGGCCTCGAGCAGAGCGACTGGTTCGACACGGTGCACGTGAGGGTGAAGGCCCAGGCGCGCGACGCCGACGTGCCCGCGGGCGCCAGCGACGAAGAGGGCCTCGCGGCTGCGAAGCGGGCGCCGCTCGAGGCCTTCACCGAGGTGTGGACCTTCGTGCGCAAGCCGGGGGCGAAGACGAAGGTGGGCGAGGACCTCTTCCAGGGAAAGTGCCCTTCCTGCGGAGCCCCCTTCCAGGGCGGCGCCGCCAACAAGTGCTCGTTCTGCGGCGCCATCGTCAACTCGGGCAACTTCGACTGGACGCTCTCGGGCATCACCCAGGGCGTCGAATTCACTCGGCGCTCGCCGGCGACTGCGGGGCTGGCCGACTTGCGAAAGGCCGACCCGGCGTTGAACCTCGAGATGCTCGAAGACCGGGCCACCCTCATCTTCTGGAAGTGGGTCGACGCCCACAGCTCGGGCGAGGCCCGCCGGCTGGCCAAGCTCGCCTCCGCGCCGTGCCTGACGCAGGTGGACGCCGAATTGGCGGCCCTGAAGGCCCAGCGGCGGCAGAAGGTGTTCCTCGAGTGCGCGATCGGCGCGTCCACGGTGCGGGCGCTCGAGGTGCAGGACGGGTTCGACCGGGCCGAGGTCGAGGTGCGCTGGAGCGCCCGCATGGGCATCGGCCCCGTGGGCGAGAAGCCCCCTGCCCTGCCCACGGTGCCGCAGCGCTGGGTGTTCAGCCTGGTCCGCAAGGCCGGGGCCGCCACCAACACCTCGAACGGCATGTCCACCCACCGCTGCCCCCAGTGCGGCGGGCCGCTCACCGAGTCGACGGCGCCCACCTGTGACTTCTGCGGCGCCGAACTGGCCGCGGGCGATCGCGACTGGGTGCTGGCGAGCGCGGCGAGCTACGAGTCCTGGGCCGCGGCCGAGCGAACGAAGCCGGCTGCGACTGGGGCCCCCACGACTCCCGCGCTGGCTTCCGCGAGTCCGATCACCGACGTCGAGGAACGGCAGCGGCTCTTGTACATGATGGCGGCGATGGCGACGGCGGACGGCGTTGTCGACGACAGCGAGCGGAAGCTCTTGAAGCTGTGCGCGAAGCGCTGGTCGGTGCCCTGGGCCAACGTCGAGCTGGCGCTGGGCGCCGGGCCCGGGCTCTTCGACCGGCTGGTGCAGAAGGGCAGCCCCGAGGCCGAAGCGTTTCTTTCGGCCCTGGTCGAGATGGCGCTCATCGACGGCAAGGTCGACCGTTCCGAGCGGCGCATGCTCGACCAGGCGGCCCAGCACTTAGGCGTGGCGGGTGCGCGGCTCGAAGAGCTGCTCGGCCGGCGCTGAGCTTCTCCTACGCTCGGGCCGAGATGTGGCCGCGAATCCAGGAGATGATGTCCTGGGTCGAGCTGCCGGGCGTGAAGATCTCGGCCACGCCCGCTGCCTTCAGCTTCGGAATGTCCTCGTCGGGCACGATGCCGCCCCCGAAGACCTGGATGTCGGTCGCCTTCCGGGTGCGGAGCAGGTCCACCACCGCCGGGAAGAGCGTCATGTGCGCTCCGGACATGATGGACATGCCGATGGCGTCGACGTCCTCTTGAATCGCCGCGCTGACGATCATGTCCGGCGTCTGGTGCAGTCCGGTGTAGATGACTTCCATGCCGGCGTCGCGCAGCGCCCGGGCGATCACCTTCGCGCCGCGGTCGTGCCCGTCGAGCCCGGGCTTGGCAACCAGAATTCGCAGCTTCCTGTCAGGCATGGGTGCGTTCCAATCCGACGATGAGGTCGGTCGACGCGGCCGACACTGGCCCGCCGTCGAGGCCGCCGTGCATCCACTTCACCTTGAAGCCGGCCCCTTCGACCAACCGGGCCATTTCCGGCCGCGGATAGTAGCGGATGAAGAAGTGCCCGGAAAGGACGGTGCCGTCCGGCCGAGTCAATTCGCGGTAGGCGTTGTCGCGCCCGGTGGCCGGGTCGAACGAGGCCTTCTCGACCAGGTGCGAACCGTCGGGCAGCGGCCCGTCGAAGCCCGCCACCGGCAGCGAGGCGACGTGCTCGTACGGGACGGTGTGAAAAACCAACATGCCGGCCGGCTTCAGCACGGCCGCCACCCGCTTCAGCAGGCGCTCGATGTCCGCGTCCTCGAAGACGAACAGCGTCGAGTACCAGGCGTAGGCGCCGGCCAGCCTCCTGTCGGCGAGCGGCAGCCGAAAGAGGTCGGCACGCACGGCGTCGAAGCCCGCGTCGCGCTCGGCCAGCGACACCGGGTCGAGATCGGCCCCGAACAGAAACCTACCCCCGAGCGTGCCGGCGAGCTGCGAGGCGTGGCGCCCGTGGCCGCAGCCCAGATCGGCGATGGGGCCGGGCACGCGCAGGTCGGAGAAGGCCTGGCGCAGGTACTCGACCTCGCGGTCCGTGACGTCTCCGGCGAGGAACGGCAGCGTGCTGCGCAGATACAGCTCGCCGAAGAAGTCGCTCAGCCCGGGCCCCCGGTCAGCCATCTTCGTCCCCGTCGGGGGCGGCGCCTCCGGCGTCTACCCGCACGTCGGTACCACTCCACTCCAGGTGCGACCCCGCCGGGAGCCCCAGGTACTTCAAGATCTGGGGCAGCCTCCGCACCAGCGCGCCCAGCGGCCCCACGCCAATCT
>JAHFDQ010000376.1:0-3924 GCA_023248915.1 Archangiaceae bacterium
GACCGTGAGCCTTCAGCGCAGCCGGCCAATCCGAACGCGCGGCTTCGTCGACGAGGTCATCAGCACCGCCAGGCCCAGCTCGGGAGTCCCGGCCGTGGCGTCGAGCACCACGTACTCGACGCCGCCCGAGCGCAACTGGCCGTCGGCCACCGTGGCCGACTGCATCGACGGGCCAGTCATCTGCATGCTGAAGGTTGCGAACAGGTCGGCTCCGCGCTGCTTGTTCCAGATCGGGTCTTTCGTGGACGGCAGGTAGGCGAAGCAGGGGTTCAGCGGGGCGACGCCGCCCCCTTCGTCTCGGTTGCTCATCGCCAGCGCCGTGTAGAAGTCGGCGGCGATGTCGGAGAGCGGGGCGCCGGTCTGGGTGGGCAGGGCGGCGGCGACCGACTCGGGGGCGTCGAGGAGCGCCCGGAAGAGCGACGGCCCTCCCTGCCCGGTGATGCTGCCGTCGCTGTTCGCCACGTCGGCGCCGGCCCGGTCGTAGAGGTAGCGAACGAAGAGGTACGAGCCCCCGCGCAGCACGCCGTCCCGGGCCGTGTCATAGGCCGCGTTGTCGAAGAGGGTGTCGGCGAGCGAGAAATTCCGAATTCCATCGAGGCCCGCCTTGGTGACGTAGAGGTTTCCCGCCTGCGGCCCAACGGCGTCCTGGGCGAAGCCGCCGACGCCCTCGTCCAGGTAGGCGCTGTCCGGCCACGAGGCGAGGCCGTTGCGCAGCACCTTCCGGTTGAAGTGGATGAGGTGCGAGCACTCATGGGTGAGGATTTCCTTGATGGCGTTGGGGGTGTTGTAGGGCGGGGCGATGGCCGACGGCGGCGTGAGGTAGAGGTACTCGCCGTGGTTCGAGCTGACGCAACCCTGCATGTTCACGAGGTCGCACCCCGAGAAGAAGGCGACGGCGGTCTGGTAGGTGAGCGGCGAGAAGACGAGGGCGACGTGCCCGTCGCCGTCCTGGTCGGACTCGACGCCGAAGATGGCGCGCTCTCTCGGCAGAATGGTGTTTTCGAAGTCGGTCAGAAACTGGGTGACGAAGCCGGCGTCGAGGCTGGCCGGGTGGGCGGCGGTGGTGTCGGCCCAGACGACGGCGCGCTGGCCGACGGCGATGGCCTGGGCGTCGATGGTCTCGTAGCCCGCGGGCGTGGGCACCTTGAGGCTGCGCACCGTGCCCTCGGCGACGGCGGTGCCGCCGGGCGGGGTTTCGGTCGGAGGAGGGGACGACCGCCAGGGTTCGACGCCGAGCGAGCAGCCCGTGACGGGGTGGGTGCGCGCGCCTTCCGGGGCGCTCGACAGCCCGAGGGAGTAGCCCGGGGTTACGGCGGACGAGGCGAAGTCGGTCGAGGCGATGATCAGGACGAACTGCTCGTTGCCGGTCGGGGTGGCGAGCCGAGCGCCTCCGACCGATGGCGCCGCAGAGGTCAGCTCGAGCTCGACCACCTCGCCGGGAGCCATCGATAGAGGCCCCGCGTCCACGACGCTCGCGTCAGGCGCGGCCCCTGCGTCCGCGTCGAGGCCGGCGTCCTCGGGGACGCGCGGTTCGGGAATGCCGCACGCCGCGCCGACGAGGAGCAGCGCGGCGGGCCAGGTTCGAAGGAGGGAATGGGTCACAGAGCCCATCGAGTGAAGAAGTTCTAGCCAGTTGAAGCGCCCGGTCGCGCGGCCGGCACCCTAGCGCAAGACCGCGCGCAGCGCCGGTAGTGCGTCCCCCGGCGGGGGCGCTCGGAAAATGTGGCCTATTTTGGCCGAGAATCTTCTCGGAAATCAGACCGCGCCGGGCAGTTAAGGCTTTCAGATGTCAGGAGGTTAGGCGCAAGCTCGAGCTGGATTTCCGAGAAGTTTCTCGTCCAAAACAGGGCACCCAAATCAAGCGACCCGACCCGGCGAGGCTCGGACCCTCGTGCCCGGCTTGCCGCCTACTTGCACGGGCTGCTGCGTCGGCCGGAGCCGCCAACGTTGTAGGACCGACGCGTCGCCGACTGAAAGTTTCAGGGCTTCGGGAGTCGGTTCAGAGCCAGCCGGGAGCGGACGGGGCGCCGGTCCGGCCCATTGCGCCGAGCGCTCGGCGAGGGTAGGGACGGCGGCGATGCCCGACGTCTCCCTCTTCCTCGAGGCCGTGCGCAAGGCCGCTCGGCCCGGCATTTGGTCGTCGGGCGTCAGCCTGGCGCGCGCCGGCGCGGTGGCGGTCGAGTCGCGCACGGGCGACGAGGTGGTGCTCCGAGTGAAGGCGCCGGGCCGGACCGTCGCGCTGACCGCGGTGCTCTACCCGCGCGACGAGGCGTGGGAGTGTGACTGCCCGAGCAAGGTAGACCCATGTGAGCACGTGGTGGCGGCGGCCATCTCGGTCCAGCAGGCCGAAAGCCAGGCCATGCCCCTGCCGGCGGTCGCCACGCGCTGGTCGAGGGTGGTCTACCGCTTCGCCAGGGCCGAGGGCGGCCTGACGCTCTCCCGGGCCCTGGCGCACGCGGACGGCTCGCTGACGCCGCTCGCGGCGGGGCTGACTGCGCTGCTCGCCGACCCGGCCGAAAAGGCGAAGCTGCAGCTCGAGCAATGCGATCTCATCGCTGACCGTGCCCTCGAGCGCCCGGTGCGCGGCAACGTCCCTCCCGATCGGCTCGAGGCGCTGCTCCGCATTCTCGAGCCCGCGCGCGATGTCACCCTCGACGGCCGGCCGGTAGCGGTCTCAGGAGAGCCGGTGCTTCCCCGCGTCACGGTGGAGGACCGCGGGCCCGCGACCGTCTTGAAAGTCCAGGCCGACCCGTCCGTCACCGAGGTGCTGAGCCCCGGCGTCGTCCTGTGCGGCGACAGCCTCTGCCGGCTCGGAGAGACCGAGCTCACTGGCGCCCGGCTCGAGAAGCTGCCGCAGGAACGCTCGTTCTCCCCCGCGCAGCTCGGCGAGCTGACGGCCCGGGCGCTGCCCGACCTCGCGCGCCGGCTGAACGTCGAGGTGAAGAGCGCCCGGCTGCCGCCCATCGATCGCGAGCTGAAGCCGCGCATCGTCCTCGAGTTGGCCCAGCTCGACAGGGGGCTGTCGGTGCTGCCGACGCTGGTCTACGGAGCCCCACCCTCGGCGCGCGTCGATGCCGGGCGTCTGGTATTCCTGGGGGCGGGCGCGGTGCCCCTGCGCGACCAGAGCGCGGAAGCGCGCCTGGTGCACCAGCTCCGTGACGACCTGGACCTCGTCCCCGGCCGGCGCACGACGGTAGAGGGGCCGGACGCGGCGCGACTGGCCGACAAGCTGCGCAGGTGGCGCGGTGGGCTGGCCGGAGACGCCGCGGGCGTACTCAGCCCCGGAGTCCGCCTGGTGCCCTCGATCGAAGTCGTCGGCGCCGGGGCCGGGAGCGTCGAGGCCTCGGTGAAGTTTCGCGTGGAGGGCGGGGCCGGCGCCGGAAGCGTCGATGCGGCGGAGGTGGTGCGGGCCTGGCGCGAGGGGCTCGGGCTGGTCCCGCTGACCGGTGGAGGCTGGGCGCCGCTGCCCACCGCCTGGCTCGACGAGAACGGCGACCGGGTGGCCGACCTGCTCTCGGCGCGGCAGGACGACGGCCAGCTGGCGCGCCACGCGCTGCCCCAGTTGGTCGAGCTGTGTCGCGACCTCGAGTACCCGCTGCCGCTGGAGGTCGAGCGCATGGCTCCGCTGGTCGAGGGCTTCGAGCGGCTGGGCCCTCCGGCGCTCCCTCCGGACCTGAAGGCCACGCTGCGGCCCTACCAGCAGGAGGGCGTCGCCTGGCTCGCCTTCCTGCGCTCGGCCGGCCTGGGGGGCGTGCTCGCCGACGACATGGGCCTGGGCAAGACGTTGCAGGCGGCCTGCGGGCTCGGCGCGCGATCGCTGGTGGTGTGCCCAACGTCGGTGCTGCCGAACTGGCAGGCCGAGCTTGCCCGCTTCCGTCCTTCCTTGCGCGTCGCCGTCTACCACGGCGCGGCGCGGTCGCTCGA
>JAHFDQ010000376.1:3934-6284 GCA_023248915.1 Archangiaceae bacterium
ATTCGTCTGCGGACGTCACCCTCACCACCTACGCGCTTTTGCGACTCGACCTGGCCGAGCTCGGGTCCGTCGCCTGGGACACGGTGGTGCTGGACGAGGCCCAGGCGATCAAGAACCCCGACAGCCAGGTGGCGCGCGCCGCCTACGCGCTGCGCGCGGCGACCCGCCTGGCCCTCACCGGCACACCCCTCGAGAACCGGCTCGAAGAGCTGTGGAGCCTCGCGCACTTCACCAACCGGGGGCTGCTCGGTGGCCGGAGCGAATTCGCCGAGCGGTGGGCGCGGCCCATCTCGGAAGGCCGGCCCGGCGCCGCCGAGAAGCTGCGGAAGCGGCTCCGCCCCTTCGTGCTGCGCCGCTTGAAGCGCGACGTCGCGCCCGAGCTGCCGCCGCGCTCGGAGTCGGTGCGGTACGTGACGCTCGACGAGCGGGAACGGGCCGTCTACGACGCGGTACACGCCGCCACCCGCGCCGACGTGGTGGCCTCTTTGGGCAAGGGCGGCAGCGTCCTTCAGGCGCTGGAAGCGCTGCTGCGGTTGCGCCAAGCCGCCTGCCACCCGGCGCTGGTGCCGGGGCAGCACGCCGCGAGCTCGTCGAAGGTCGAGTCGCTCGTCGACGCGCTCGCGGTCGCGTCCGACGACGGGCACAAGGCGCTCGTCTTCTCGCAATGGACGTCGATGCTGGACCTCATCGAGCCCGCGCTGCGGGGCGCCGGCTTGGCGTTCGACCGGCTCGACGGGTCGACGAGGGACAGGGCCAGCGTGGTGGAGCGGTTCCAATCGGCGGCCGGTCCGCCGGTGCTGCTGGTGTCGCTCAAGGCGGGCGGCACCGGGCTGAACCTCACCGCGGCCGACCACGTCTTCCTGGTGGACCCGTGGTGGAACCCCGCGGTCGAGGCGCAGGCCGCCGACCGGGCCCACCGCATCGGCCAGGAGCGGCCGGTGATGGTGTACCGGCTGGTGGCGCAGGGCACCATCGAAGAGAAGATCCTCGGGCTGCAGGACAGGAAGCGCGCGCTGTTCGAGGCGGCGCTCGGAGAGGCGTCGGCCGCCGCGGCGCTCACCCGGGAGGATCTGCTCGAGCTACTGGCATAGGCGGTCGGGCGCGCTTGCAGGCTGGGGTTGAAAGATGTACCATACATATCGTCATGGTGCGTATTCAGCTTCATCTGGCAGAACGGCACGTCCAGCGGCTCGGGGCGCTCGCTCGCAAGAGGGGTGTCACTCGTGCGCAGTTGATTCGGCAGGGCATCGAGCTCTTGCTCTCGTCCGAAAAAGACGAGGCCGACCCCCTGCTCGACCTCATCGGGGCGGCTGGGCCCGCGGGGCGGACCGACCTTTCCGAACGGCACGACGAGCTCCTGTACGACGCCTCGCCCGACCGACTCCCCGCAGCCGCCGAACCGGACGAGCCCGCGAGATGACCGGCGAGCTGTTCGTCGACACGGGCGGCTGGGTGGCGATTCAGATTCCCAACGACCGGTGGCACCGTCAGGCCGCCGGGGTGCTCCGTGCCGCGGTCGAGCGAGGCCACCCGTTGGTGACCACGAATCACGTCCTCGGCGAGACCTACACGCTGCTCCGGCGGGAACAGGGGCACGCCGCAGCCTGGAAGTTCCTCGACGGCGTGGCCAAGAGCGGCAGGCTCGACCGGGTACACGTCGACGAACCGACCGAACATGAGGCGGGGCAACTCTTGCGCAGGTTCGCCGACCAGGCCTTCTCGTTCGTGGACGGAGTGTCCTTCGCGGTGATGCGCCGGCGCAAGATCCGCCTGGCCCTCGCGTTCGATCACCACTTCGCGTCGGCCGGGTACCTGCGCGTCCCCCTCGACGCGGCGTTGCCCTGACGGGGGCGTGAAGGCAGCGCGCTGGTTCGACCTACGGCTTCTTTGGCCCCGAGCCCGACATAGGCAGCGTGTACGCGACCCGGAGCTGGTACTCGCGCCCGCTGGCCGGCAGCGGAGCGTGTCCCGAGGAGTAGGGCTGCGGGTAGCTAAGGCGCTGGTCGAGGAGGTTGGACACGCCGGCCGAGAGGTCGAACCCCTTCAACACGAAGTCCCGCTTGCCGACGAAGAGCCCGAGGTCGAACGCTGGGCCGAGGTCGGTCGGGTCGAGGAAGTTTCCGTCGGCATCGGCGGCGGTGTACGCGAAGCGCGAGCTGGTGAAGGCGAGCGACGGCCTCAGCGACCAATCCTGGAACACGTTGACGCTGGCCAGCGCGGTGACTTTGTGGCCGGGGAAGGCAAGCAAGAGGTCTTCCCGGCCCGGCACCTCGTACAGGGTCACCTTGTTGCGGCCCACCGCCGTGTAGAACGAGTAGCCGACCGTCGCCCACGCCCGCGACGATTTCCA
>JAHFDQ010000377.1 GCA_023248915.1 Archangiaceae bacterium
GACGATGGACGGCAGCAGTTCGAGGGGGATGGGTTCCGGCGCGACGAGGACGGACGGAACCGATTCGAGGGGGATGGGTTCCGGCGCGACGACGACGGACGGTAGCGGTTCGATGACGGCCGGTTTCGGTGCGACGACGTCGTCCAGGAACGGGTTGGGCGCCGGAGCCTTCGGCGTGACGATGACGGACGTTTCCGGCACGCTCGGTTCCGGCGCGACGACGATGGACGGAAGCGATTCCTCGGACTCCGCCTCGGGAGCGACGATGATGGACGGGAGGTCCGCCTCGGCCAGGGCTGCTTCGGGCGCCACCACGACGGAAGCGAGCGGGGCCTCGGCCGGCGATGGTCGCTCGGCATGGCCAGTGCCTCCGAGATCTCGCTGGAGCACCGCGTGGCGTTGCGTCGGTTCGCGTTCGTCGTCGGCGAGCTCTGGCGCTGCCAGGCCCGGCCGGGTGGGTTCGCGCGCCACTGCCCCGAGGGCGAGGGCCTCTACCGCGGGAGGCGTCGGGGCGGTCTCATCGGACCCCAGCGTCACCGCATGCTGGGACGTCGGAGTCGGTGCCGTCTCGTCGGCTCCCAGCAAGGGGGCCGCGACCGCGCGCGGCGTGGCGGCGGCATCTTCAGTTCCCAAGGCTGAAGCGGCGCGGGTCGTCTGCGTGGGTTCGACCTCGTCGCCACCCAGCGCGGGGGCGCTCGTTTCCCGGGCCTCGGCCCGCGAACCGCCGGTGGGCGCCTCAAGCGCCTTGATGGCCGGCTGCGTCGCCTCGTGCGGTTCCTCACCGAGCGCCGGGCTCTGGGGAGCCTGCAAGGCCGCCACCCCGGCGGGGACGACGATGCTCGGCTGCGTCGGTTCGCGCCTGTCCGCGAGGGCGGTGTTGCCGCTTGGCGCCAGCGCCGCGGCATTCCACGGCACAGGCGGCGAAGTCGTCGAAACGGGCCCCGCGATGGCGGCAGGGCGGGAGGCGGGAGGGGAAGGCGGTTGTTCCCACGGCTCATGCGCCTCGGACGGGGAAACGTCGTCCAGGCCGAGGTCGAGCATCGGGAGCACGGCCGCTGGCGGCAACACCCGGGCGGGTGGAGCGGGAGCAGAAGCAGGAGGAGGAACGGGAACTTTGGCGGGAGCAGGCGCGGCGACCCGAGGCTCGGGAATCGGCGCAGGCTCCACCGAATCGACCTCCGGTTCGGCGGAAGCGTCGACGAGGATGACGTCTTCCGAGTCGACCTCCATCACATCGTCTTCGCCTACCTCGATGACGGCGGTCGCGGTCGGGGCGGCACCGGCGGGGGGGCCGTAGCTTCCCGCGTACGGCGCTGGGGGCGACCAGGTCGGGCCCCGGCCGTAGGGCAGCGTCACCGACGCGGCCGCCGCTGGCAGCGGGTTGTCCGTCGGCGGGCGCGGAAGATTGAGCCCGCCCAAAAATGAGGAACGAGGCAGGTCTGCCGACACGGGGGCTGCCTCGGGAACCGGCGACTCGTTGAGCCCAGGAAGGTTTAGATCGTCACCGAACCCTCCCTGCGGCGTCATGTTTCCGGGGAAGGGCTGCTGGCCATGGGCGGTGTCGAAGCCTGGCTGACCGACCGCGGTGTCCGGGTAGGCCGCCGCGTTCGCGTCGTACCCGCTCGGGGCCGCGTTCTCGCCTTCGTAGCCAGGGGGCTGCGGATAACCCTGGTTCGGGTCGGTGCCGCCGGAGTACTCCGGCTGATTCGGGTCGAACCCCTGCTGTGGGTAGGCGGCCTGGTTCGGGTCGTAGCCTTGCGGGTAGGCCGCCTGATTCGGGTCGTACCCCTGCGGGTAGGCCGCTTGGTTCGGGTCGTACCCCTGCGGGTAGGCCACTTGGTTCGGGTCGTACCCCTGCTGCGGGTAGGCCGCCTGATTCGGGTCGTACCCCTGTTGCGGGTAGGCCGCCTGAGGCGGGCCGTAGCCCTGAGGATACGCCGGCTGATTCGGGTCGTACCCCTGCGGGTAGGCCGCCTGATTCGGGTCATAACCCTGCGGGTAGGCCGCCTGATTTGGGTCGTACCCCGGAGCCGGGTAGCCGTACTGCGGATTCGGCGGGTAAGCGGCCGGGTAGGGGTACCAGTTTCCGTCCGCGCCGTAGTAGCCCTGCTGAGGTTGGCCAAGGTCCTCGGCGGCAGGGGCCGCCGAATCGGGAAGCCCGAGCAGAGACCTGAGCTCATTCCACCGCTGGTCTTCGCCTGCCGAAAGCCCCCCGAGCTTCCGCTTCTCGTCGAGAAAACGGAACTCCCTCATGGCTTCCTGCGTATCGGACATCACTCACCTTGCCGGCACCCTGCGCGGGGCCGCGCCGGGCGATGGCGGTTCGGCTGCCTGGCTCGGCGGATTCTAGGGGGTAACCCCCCGTCGGTAAAACGTTCTCTGAGGCCTTCGGCGCGGCGGCGACGGGGCTCTAGAACGACCAGTTGTTGAGGATTCGCTGGAAATCGGCCAACTCTTCCTTCTTCTTCCCCTTGTCGAGCACCTCGACCAGCTTCTCGTCCATCAAGAGGAGCCGGCGGCTCATCACCTGGGCCAGGTTGTGGACGATCTTCAGGGCCGCGACGTTCTCGTCGCGGAGCAGCTTGCTGAAGCGGCTGGACGGAATCTTGAGCAGCTTCACGTCGGACAGCGCGGTGGCCGTCGCGGACCGCGCCGCGTTGCCCCCCAACAGGCTCACCGACCTTGGCCAACGACAGCGGCGCCCCGTTGGGGCTCTTCTTGGTGACCTCGACGTGCCCGTCCAGGAGCACGAAAAGAGAGTCGCCCGGGTCGCCCTCGTGGAACAGCGCCGCGCCCTTCTTCACCGAGGTCTCTTCGGCGATACCGAAGATTTCCTCGGCCTCGGGCTCTTTCAGGCCCCGGCAGATGGGAATCTGAATCAGCTTCTTCACCAGTGGAGAAAGGGCCATGGCGGTTCCTTGGGCTCGAGGGTTCAGATGCCGCGCAGCACGGTCGCCTTGCCCACCCGGCCGATGGCCACGATGAAGGCGGCGGTGCGAAGCGGAATCTTGCGGGTGCGGGAGACGGTCGCGATTCGCTCGTAGGCTTCTTTCATGGTGCGCTCGAGCTCGGCGTTGACCCGTTCTTCGTCCCAGGTGAGGTGCTGCATGTTCTGCACCCACTCGAAGTAGCTGACGGTGACGCCGCCGGCGTTGGCCAGGATGTCCGGCACCACCAGCACCCCCCGCTTCTCGAGGATCTCGTCCGCTTCGGGGTCGGTGGGGCCGTTGGCTCCTTCGACGATGATGCGGGCGCGAACTTCGGGGGCGACATGCTTGGTCAAGACGTTGCCCATCGCCGCCGGAATCAGCACCTCGCAGTCGGCGCAGAGCACCTCTTCGTTCGTGCACGGGGTGCCCCCGCCGAACCCCTTCACCGTCCCTGAGCGCTTGACGTGCTCGAACAGCCCCGCCACGTCGAGCCCCGAGGCGTTGCGCACGCCGCCGTGCACGTCCGAGACCGCGACCAGGCGGCCGCCGTCTTCGTGCACCAGCCGGGCGCTGTGGCTGCCCACGTTGCCGAAGCCCTGGACTGCAAACCGGGTGCCCTTCACCGGAATGCCGACGTCACGCAGGATTTCGCGGCAGGTGTACAGAATGCCCCGGCCGGTCGCCGCCTCGCGGCCCTTCGACCCGTAGAGGTCGAGCGGCTTGCCCGTCACCACCGCCGGCGAGTGGCCGTGGTACTTCGAGTACTGGTCCATGATCCACGCCATCACCTGGGGGTTGGTGTTGACGTCGGGCGCGGGAATGTCGCGCGTGGGGCCGATCACGTCCTGAATCTGGTCGACGAACTTCCGGGTCAGCCGCTCGATCTCTCGCAGCGACATGGTCGACGGGTCGCAGGTGATGCCGCCCTTCGCGCCTCCGAAGGGCAGGTTGACGACCGCGGTCTTCCAGGTCATCAAGGACGCGAGCGCCACCGCCTCGTCCTGGTCGAGCGAGGGGTGAAAGCGCAGCCCTCCCTTCATCGGCCCGCGGCTGTTGTCGTGCTGGATTCGAAAGCCCAGGAACGTCCGAATCTCGCCCGAGTCGAGCTCGATCGAGACCTGCACCTTCACCTCGCGCAAGGGGGTGGCGAGCAGCGTCTCGATGCGCTCGCCGACGTCCATGATGCGCGCTGCCTTGCGGAAGTAGTAGTTGGTGCCCTCGGCGGCGTTCATGCTGCTCCAACCCCCAGGTGGAAGTGGTGAGGCCCGCGCGACCTTAACAGAACGACCGCCGAAGGCACGGCGCCTCGCGCTAACATGCGCGGCCGATGGGGAACCGAACCTCGCACTCCGGCGACGCCGGGCGCTCGGAGTGACGGGTGGCTTCCGGCAAGCTTCCGGCGCAGCCCTTCGGCGGTTCGGCCGACGGCAGGCGCAACCACGCCGCCGATGAGCTCGCGGCGCTCGCGCGACGAATCCGGGCACTGCGTGAGCAGCGCGGAATGACTCAAGAGCTGTTCGCCAACCGCTGCGGCATCTCGGTCAGCTTCGCGTCGCTCTTGGAACGCGGCGAGCGCAGCCCCAGCTACGAGACCCTGGTCGAGGTCGCCCAGGCGCTCGAGGTGTCGATGCCCGAGCTGTTCCGCGAGTCGCCGGTAGCGCCCTACGACGACCCGTACTTCGCGAAGCTGGTCGACTTCGCCCGAAAGGGGCGCATCAGCCACGCCCAGGTCGACAGGTTGATCGCCGTGGGCCACGCGATGTTCGGGCTCGCCGGGAAAGAGGCCTCCGCCGGCCCCCCCGCTCGCCGCGACGAGTCGACCTGCACCCAGCCCGGGTGCAACCGGCCGGTGCTCGCCAAGGGGCTGTGCGCGTCGCACTACCACCGGGCCCGGCGGGCGCGGCTGTAGACGCCAGGCCGCTACCGCCTCGCGCGCTCGACCTTCAGCGCCCGGTCGCCGTGCTGCTTGCCCGACACCGCTTCGAACCCGGCCACGTCGGCCTCGGCCACGAAGGCGTAGCAGTAGCTCGGGCGAATCTCGACGCTCACCAGCTTGCCGGCAGGGGCTCCGGCCCCCTCGAGCGCCTTGCGCACGCCGGCCTCGTCGACGCCGTCGCTCTTGCCCAGGTTCACCCAGAGCCGCGCCTGCCCCTCGGGCGTTGGACCCGCCTCGGGCCTGCGGTCGCGGCGGGCCCGCCCCTCGCCCCGCTCGCTATGCACCTCGGACGTCGGCGTCGAGCGCTCGGAGTGGCGGTCGGGCCGAGCCGAACGTTCCCGGCGGCCATCGCGGTCGCGCCCCGATCGCCGGCCCTCGTCCGCGTGGCGCGGCGGCCCGCTCGGTCGCGGTGCAGGCCGTTCGGGCTCGTGCGGGGTGCCGACCACCTTCTCGACCCGGTGGTGCGACATGAAGTACTTGAGCAGGAAGGCGATGAGGTCGTCAGCATCGGGCCGCGCGCGAAGCTGCCCCGCCAGCGACAGAAGCCCCTCGTGCACCGAACCGGACGCGGCCTCTTGAATCTCGCGCACGTGGCGGTCGGTCCACAGCTTCAGCGCCTCTTCCGGAGTGGGCATCGGTCTCTTCTCGAAGACGATGTTGTACTTCTTCTCGAGGGTGGTGAAGGTCGCCAATTCGCGACCCGACATCAGGTTCAGCGCGGTGCCCTTCTTCTGCATGCGCCCGGTGCGGCCGACCCGGTGCAGGTAGACCGCCGCGTCTTCGGGCAGTGAGTAGTTGATGACGTGGCCCAGGTCGGAGATGTCGATGCCGCGCGCGGCCAGGTCGGTCGCGACCATGAAGGCCACCTCGCCGCGCTTGATCTTCGCCATCACCCGCTCGCGTTCCTTCTGCGGCAGGTCGCCGTTCAACAGCTCGGCGTCGAAGCCGTTGCGGTTCAGCACCGCCGTCACCAGCTCGGTGTCCGACCGGGTGTTGCAGAAGATGATGGCGTTCTCGGGCTCTTCCATCTCGAGCACGTAGATGAGGTTGCGGGGCTTCGGGTAGGCGTCCGACACGTCGTAACGAACGTGTTTGATGTGGTCGACGGTGAAGACGTCGCCCGACAACAGCAGCGTCTCGGCGTCGGTGGTGTACCGGGCGATCAGCTTCTGGATGTCCTCGGGCACCGTGGCCGAGAAGAGCAGCACCTGCCGGCCCTGTGGCAGGCAGTCGAGAATGCGGGTGACCTCTTCGTAGAAGCCCTGGTTCAGCATCTCGTCGGCCTCGTCGAGCACCGCGACGCGCGCGCCGTCGAGCTTCAGGTTCTTCCGGCGAATGTGATCGTAAACCCGGCCCGGGGTGCCCACCACGATGGCCGACCCGTACTCGAGCGCGTCTTCCTGTTCCTT
>JAHFDQ010000060.1 GCA_023248915.1 Archangiaceae bacterium
CCGAGGCGCTCGACGCGCTCTGGGGTGGGCCGGAGACCCTCGTCGTCATCAGCACCGACCTGTCCCACTACCTGGCCTACGCCGACGCCCAGCAGTCCGATCGGGCGACGGCGAGGCGCATCGTCTCGCTCGACGCGGTGCCCCTCGGGTCCGACCAGGCCTGCGGAGCGGCGCCGCTCAACGGGCTGCTCGCCACCGCGCGCCGCCGCGGCCTGACGGTGCGCGAGCTCGCGCTCTGCAACTCCGGGGACACCGCCGGCGACCGTTCGAGGGTCGTCGGGTACGGGGCCTTCGGGCTGTACGAGGAGGTTCGCGCGTGAGCTCGGTCGAAGACACCCGGGGGCCGGTGCTGTTGTGCCTGGCGCGGGCCTCGCTGGTCGAGGCGATGGGCGGCCCGGAGCAGGCGATGCCCGAGGAACCCTGGCTTCGAGAGCCCGGCGCCTGCTTCGTGACCTTGACGCAGGAGAACCAACTGCGGGGCTGCATCGGCAGCATCGAACCGCGCCGGCCCCTCGGCCACGACGTGCGCGAGAACGCCCGGGGCGCGGCCTTTCACGACCCGCGGTTCCCGCCGCTGCTCGAGGTCGAGCTGAGGGAGACCCGCATCGAGGTGACGGTGCTCTCCCCGCTCGAGACGGTCGAAGTGCAGACCGAGGCCGAGGCGCTGGCGGCGTTGCGCCCCGGGGTGGACGGCGTGGTGCTGTCCTGGGGCATGAAGCGCGGGGTCTTCATTCCGCAGATGTGGGAGAAGCTGCCCGTCCCGGCCGAGTTCCTCTTTCACTTGCGCCAGAAGGCCGGCCTGCCTGTCCGCGAGTGGCTGTCCGGCACGCGCGTGCAGCGCTTCACCGCCGCCTGCTTCGAGGAAGAGGAATGACGCCGGGCCGCTGGTGGCACGCGCTGGAAGACGGCCGGGTGCAGTGCGACCTGTGCCCGCGTGACTGCAAGCTGCACGAGGGCCAGCGCGGCTTCTGCTTCGTGCGCCAGGCGGTGGGCGGCCAGGTCGAAATGACTTCCTACGGCCGGTCGTCCGGGTTCTGCGTCGACCCCATCGAGAAGAAGCCGCTGAACCACTTCTTCCCGGGGTCGAGCGTGCTGTCCTTCGGCACCGCGGGCTGCAACCTGGGCTGCCGCTTCTGCCAGAACTGGGACCTGTCGAAGGCCCGCCAGTGGGACCGCCTGGCCGACCAGGCCAGCCCGCGGCAAATTGCCGACCGCGCGGTCGAGCTGGGCTGCGGCAGCGTCGCCTTCACCTATAACGATCCGGTCACCTGGGCCGAGTACGCGATGGACACCGCCGACGCCTGCCGCGAGAGGGGAGTGTCGGCCGTGGCGGTGACCGCCGGGTACATGCGCGCTCCGGCCCGCGCTGACTTCTACGCGAAGATGGACGCGGCCAACGTCGACCTGAAGGCCTTCACCGAAGACTTCTACGACAAAGTCACCTTCTCGCACCTGGCGCCGGTGCTCGAGACGCTCGAGTACGTGGCCCGCGAAACCGACACCTGGCTGGAAGTGACGACGCTGCTCATCCCCGGGCTGAACGATTCGGAACGAGAGGTGGCCGAGCTTTCGGAGTGGATGGCGGGACACCTGGGCCCCGACGTGCCGCTGCACTTCAGCGCCTTCCACCCCGACTTCAAGATGCGCGACGTGCCGGCGACGCCGCTCGCCACGCTGCGCCGCGCCCGGGCCCAGGCGAAGGCCGCCGGGCTCCACTTCGTCTACACCGGCAACGTGCACGACGCCGCCGGAGACGCCACCTCGTGCGCGAAGTGCGGAGCCACGCTCGTGGCGCGCGACTGGTACCAGATACTCGACTACCGGGTGACGCCTGACGGGCGCTGCCCGGACTGCGGCGCGCCGGTGCCCGGTAGGTTCGGCCCCTCGGCCGGAACCTTCGGAGCCCGCCGGATGCGCGTTTCGTTCGAATCCGTGCCGCTGTAGACCAGCGATTCCAGCCTGGCGCTAACCAGAACCAGACCGCCTACGTTGGCCGGCTGACACTCCGCACCCGTGGCAGTTGAGCTCGGTCTGCGGGGGGCGGAGCATTCGGTGCTCTTCTCGAGCGGACTCCATGGCCGGCGTGCCCCGTACCGTTGAGAATCTGACGGCGTGTGGCCCTTGAGGCCAATGCCAGCCAGCCGGGCGAACGCCAGGAGCGCGCCGGTGTGCATCGCAGTCTGTGGAGCCTTTCGCCCCGAGTTGGAGGCGGTGCTGGCTTCAAGCCGGCTGGGTCAGGACGTGGCGATGGCGGTCTTGCCCATCCGCTGCGAGGGCGAGCCCTGGGCTTGGGCTGACGTGCTGGCGGCCGTCCGGGGCGCGGGCCACGCCTGCGATTCAGTGGAGGTGTGGGGTTCTCGGTGCGTCCCGGAAGGGGCTCCGCCGGCGAGTTGCCGCGGGCGCGTCGAAGCCCTGCACGCGTGCCAGGCGCTCCTATCGACCGAGGCCTGCGCCGAGCTGCCCAAGGGGGCGATGGTGGTGACGCCCGGCTGGCTGCGGCACTGGCGGGCTCGGGTGAAGCAGTGGGGCTTCTTCGCGGCACTCGGGCCGCTGCAATTCCGTGAGTCGGTCTCGCGCCTCATCATGCTCGACGCAGGCGTGGACCCGGACGCGCACCGGTTGCTCGCCGAGGCCGCGACGCTGACCGGGCTCGACGCGGTGCACGTCACCGTCGGCCTGGAAGAGCTGACCGCGAGGGCGCGCGCGACCGTCCTTCGCTGGTCCGGAGCCGCGCCGCCGGCCGACGGCGAGTCGGTCCTCCCGTACCGCGCCCGGGTGCTCTTGATGGAACACAGCCCGCTGGTGCGTGCCGCCACCGAGCGCGCCCTCGAGTACCTGGGGTGCAAGGTCCAGGTCGCGCGCGACGGGGAAGACGCCGTCGCCCGGTACGCCGAAGCGCAGCGGCGGGGCGAAGGCTTCGACGTGGTGTTGCTCGACCTGGCCGTGGCCGGTGGCATGGGAGGCGTCGAGGCGCTGCGCCGGTTGGCCGACCTCGACCCCGCGGTGAAGGCGGTCTGCTGCGGCGGCTATGCCGGCGAGGCGGTGATGGCGCAGCCGGCGGACTTGGGCTTCTCTGGGGCGCTGCACAAGCCCTACTCGGCGGCCGAGCTCGGCGAGCTCTTGCAGCGGGTGCTCTCGGGCACGAGGGGCTGACCCGTCGCGAACCTCGCCGCCGGGCCCAATCTGGAGGAAGATCGGCCGCGCCGTGATTCAGATGTTCCACGTCTATAAGGCGTACCCGGGCGACCCGCCCTCGCTCTCGGACATCAACCTCCACGTCCGCAAGGGCGAGTTCGTCTTCCTCACCGGGCCGTCGGGCGCCGGCAAGACGACCCTGTTGAAGCTGGTGTTCTGCGCCGAGAAGGCCACCAAGGGGCAGATTCTGGTGGGCGGCCGAAACATTGCCCGCATTCGCGAGTCGGCGATCCCCTACCTGCGCCGGAACATCGGAGTCGTCTTTCAGGACTTCAAGCTCTTGCCGCACCGCACCGTGGCCGACAACGTCGCCTTCACGCTCGACGTCGTGGGCATGCCCAGGCGCGAAGGCATGGCCCGGGTGACCCAGGTGTTGAAGCAGGTCGGGCTCGAGCACAAGGCGGGGTCGCTGCCCTTGCGCCTTTCGGGCGGAGAGCAGCAGCGAGTCGTCATCGCCCGCGCGCTGGTGAATGATCCAACCATCCTGTTGGCCGACGAACCCACCGGCAACCTCGACCCGGCGCTGACGGTCGAGATCATGGACCTGTTGTGCGCCGTCAACGTCCGGGGCACCACCGTCGTCGTGGCGACGCACGACGCGTCGCTCATCGCGCGGTACGACAAGCGGACGGTGCGGCTCGAGCGGGGCCTCATCGTCGCCGACCAGGACGGCGCCAAGGCCGCGCGGCGCATGGCGGGCGCCGAGTGAGCGCGACGGCGAAGGCCGCCTACTTCTGGCGGGCCGCGGTGCAGGGCATTCGCCGAGCGCCGTTCGTGCACTTCATCGCGGTCTTGACCATCGCGCTGGCGCTATTCGCGATCGGGCTGGCCCGTGGCGGGGGCGAGCTGCTCGAGTCGCTCATCTCGTCCATCGGCAGCGAGGTCGAGCTGACCGTCTACCTGAAGCCCGACGCGACCGATGCCGACGCGAAGGAAATCGCGGCGGCCCTGTCCAAGCGCACCGGAACCGAGGCGGTGGTGGTGCCGCCGGACGTTGCGCTGGGCCGGCTGGCGGCGCAGTTGGGAGAGCTCGGCTCGACGCTCACCGGCCTGCCCGAGAACCCGCTGCCGGTGTCGGTCGAGGTGAGGGTGCCGGAAGCCGTCCGCGGCCCGGGGGGCCTGCGCGCGCTCGCCGAGAAGGTGCGGCAGTCGCCGGCGGTCGAGGCGGTGGACTACGGCGAGGAAGCCGTCGAGCGGCTCTCGGCCATCGCGCTCGCGCTCAGGTGGGGCGGGCTGGTGGGCTTCGCGCTGGTGCTGCTCGCTACCGCCATCATCAGCTCGGCCACGCTGCAGTTGGCCATCTATGCCCGGCGCGAGGAGATCGAGATTCAGAAGCTGGTGGGAGCCACCGACCGCTTCGCCAAAATTCCATTCCTCATCGAGGGGATGTTGCAGGGGCTGGCGGGCGCGGCGGCGGCAGTCGGCGGGCTGCACCTGTTCTGGGCGCTCGCCGGGCCGCGCCTTTCGTCGCTGCTCGCCTTCCTGTCGGTGGGCGGCTGCGTCGCCCGCGGAGTCGACCCGGTGCTCGCGCTGCAGCTCGCCGGCTTGGGCTGTGGCCTGGGGCTCGCCGGCAGCTTCGTCGCGGTGGGCCGGTTCTTGCGCGTATGAAGGCCCGGGCGGCGGCGGCGGCCCTGTTGCTCTTCGCCTCGGGCGCGGCCGGCGAGGCGTCGGAAGACGAGGCGCGCCTGTCGCAGCGGCTGGCGGCCGAGCGGGCGACGCTCGAGGCGCTGCAAGCCTCGCAGGGCACGGGGCTCGAGCTGGTCGACTCGCTCGAGCAGATCGCCCGGGATTCCGGGGCGAGGGTGGCCGCGTTCGAGCGGCAGCTTCGGTCGGTCAGCGCCCAGGTCGCGTTGGCCGAGCGGCTCGAGGCGCTGTCGGCGGCGACCGCGCGCGAGCGGCTGCGCCGGCTGTCGCCGCAGCTCTGGGCCTGGTACCGCACCTCGCGCCACGACCGGCTCGGGTTCCTGTTGTCGTCCGGCGACTTCGCGACCCTGATGCGGCGGTCGCGGGGCATGCGCGAGCTGGTCCGGCGCGACGTGGCGATGATCGACGAGGTGCGCGAGGCCGAGCGCTACCAGCAGGTCTCGGCCGCGCAGCTGACGCGCATGCGGGCGACCGCCCAGTACGGCGTCACGGTGCTTCGCCGCGAGACGGCCACCGCCGAGGTGCGAAGAGAGGCGTTGCGGACGCTGCTCGAGAGCCTCCAGGCCGGAACCGAGCGGTCGGAGAAGCTGATCGTCGAGCTCGAGCAGGCCGAGGCCGCGCTGGCCGAGCGGGTCAGGCTTTTGCCGGTGACGCCGACCTTGGACTTCAAGGGCAAGCGGGGCCACCTGCCGTTCCCGACGAAGGGCATCATCGAGGTGGGGTTCGGCAAGGTGGTGAACCCGAAGTTCAACACGGTGACGGTGCAGAAGGGGGTCGACTTCCGGGCGCGGGAAGGGTCGCCGGTGGCCGCGGTGGCCGCGGGGACGGTGGCCTTCGCCGGGTGGCTGAAGGGGTACGGCAACCTGGTCATCGTGGACCACGGTGGCGGGTACCACACGCTCTCGGCGCACCTGGCGACGCTGGGAGTCGAGGCCGGTTCGCTGGTCGAGCCGGGGGCGGCGCTGGGCACGGTGGGCGACACCGGCAGCCTGAAGGGTCCCTACCTGTACTTCGAGATTCGGCAGAAGGGCCGGGCGATCGACCCGGCGCGCTGGCTGGACGAAGAGGCGGCGTTCGAGTAGCTCGAGTCGGGTGGACCTACTCGAGGCCGGCAACCGGGTGCTGCGGCGCGTCTTGCTCGCGCGCGGAGTGCGCTCGGAGGTGGCGACGGTCCACGGGCAGCGGGTGCACTTCTACTTCCTCGGCGGCGCCAGGGCGGGGACGCCAGTTGTTCTCCTGCACGGAGTCGGCGGCCAGGCGAACGGCTTCGCGCGCACCTTCTTCGGGTTGGCGAAGCGCTTCGGGAGCGTCTTCGCGCTCGACCTGCCCGGCCACGGTTTCTCGCCGCTGCCGGAACAAGGCCCCCTGTCGCTGAGGGGCCAAGTCGAAGTCCTGGCGGCGTTCCTCAGGGAAGTGGTGCGCGCGCCTCCGTTGCTGGTGGGCAACTCGCTCGGGGGAGCGATGGCCATCGAGCTGGCCCACGCGCGGCCCGACCTGGTGCGGGCGCTGGGGTTAATAGCGCCCGCGGGAGCCCGGGTCGGCGAGCACCGGCTGGCCGGGACGTTCGAGGCGATGAACGTCCGCACCAACGGCCAGGCGGTGGCGCTGACTCGGCGCCTGTTCCACCGGCCGCCGATGGGGGCCTGGCTGCTCTCGTCGAGCCTACGCCGCATGTACGGCGCGGCCGCGGCGAGGCACGTCTTCGCCGAGGCCAAGCCGGGCGACCACATCGCGCCCGAGGTGCTGGCGGCGCTGGCGATGCCGACGCTGCTGGTCTGGGGCGCGTCGGAGAAGGTGCTGCCGTACGAGGGACTGGAGTACTTCCGAGAGCACCTGCCGCGCCACGCCGAGGTGCACGTCGTCGAGGGCTTCGGCCACGTGCCGCAGGTCGAGCGCCCGCGCCAGTTGGTCGAGCTGCTGGTGAGCTTCGCCGACCGGAGCCGGTTGTAGGGACCGCCAAAGTTGCGCCCACTTGGCAGCGGCCGGGACACGTAGCTCGAGAAACACGGTCGCCCAGTACCCCCATGCTTGCACAAAACTAAATCATGGCTTACGTTATGTGCATGGGAGAGATTCCCCTAGGCCGCCCGAACTGGAATCGCCTATTCGAGACGGCGGCCGGCCAGGAGGGTCTCTTTACGACTCAGCAGGCCGCGGATGCGGGCTACTCCCCTCAACTGCTCATCCACCACGTGCACACCGGGCGCGCCGTCCGCCTGCGCCGGGGTATCTACCGCCTCGTTCACTTCCCCGCGGGGGACCACGAGGAGTTGGTCCTTGCCTGGCTCTGGTCGGGGCGGGCCGGCGTTGTCTCGCACCAAACCGCCCTCGCTCTGCACGGGCTGTCGGATGCGCTGCCCGCGCAAATCCACCTGACGCTGCCGAGCGCCTGGCGCCGACGACGCTTCCGCGTGCCCCCGGATGTCGTGCTGCACCACTCGGACGTGCCGCCAGAGGACCGCGCATGGTTCGGCGCGGTGCCGACCACCAACCCGCGACGCTCGCTCAATGACTGCGCTCGCGAGGGCCTCTCGCCCGAGCTGCTGCGGCAGGCAGCGCAGCAAGCTCTTCGCCGTGGCCTCGTCACGAGGGCCGAGCTCGGTGACGTCGAAGAAGCGCTCGAGCCTTTTGGAGGGCTCGCCGCATGACGGTTCGCACCTACTCCTCACCCGAGGCCTTCAAGCAGGCCCTCGAACAGCGCCTGCGCACGTCGGCGAAGTCCGGCGCCGAGTTCGCGCGCAAGCGGCAGCTCCTTGTGTTCGATCGCTTCCTCGCGCGTATCGTCACCGTGCTCGGCGATGCCGCCACGCTCAAGGGCGGGCTCGTCCTCGAGCTGCGCGTCGAGCGCGCCCGAACCACGAAGGACGTGGACCTCCGCGTGGTGGGCTCGCCCGATGACATTCTTGCGAAGCTGCAGGAGGCCGGGCGTCGTGACCTCGGCGAGTTCCTGACGTTCGAGGTCGGGCCCGACGTTGACCATCCTGATATCCAGAACGAGGCCATGCAGTACGATGGGCTTCGCTTCCGCGCCGAGTGCAAGCTCGCCGGCAAGCCCTACGGCCAGCCCTTCGGAGTCGACGTCGCGTTCGGCGATCCCATCTTCGGTGAGCCTGAGACCGTGGTGGCCGAGGACGTCCTTGCCTTCGCCTGCATCGCGCCGCCGACGCTGCGCCTCTACCCGATCGAGACGCACCTCGCAGAGAAGCTGCACGCGTACACGATGCCGAGGCCACGACCGAACTCGCGAGTCAAGGACCTCCCCGACATCGCGCTGCTCGCGACCGCGCAGCGCATCGACGCGAAGCGCCTGCGAGCGGCTCTCGAGCTCACCTTCACATTCCGCAAGACTCACGCGCTGCCCGATTCAGTGCCGGCGCCCCTCGACGCATGGCGCGCGCCCTATGAAGCGATGGCGCGCGAGGACCGGCTGGCTTGGGCAACGTTGGCTGACGTGACGAAGGCTGCCCAGTTGTTCCTCGATCCCGTGCTCGCCGGATGGCTCGACGCCACGTGGGATACGACCCTGTGGAGGTGGACGTGAGCGTCCAAGCCCCGCGCGTACCCAGGGCTCGAGCGCCACTGGGTCCGGTCTCGTCCCCGATGTAGGTGTGCAGGCCGGCCCGCGTCCCCCTACAATCAGGCCAGGCCGCTGCCCTCGGAGTTTCCCCTTGCGCACCACCGCAGCCCGGTTCGCCGTCCTGTTGGCCCTCTGCTCGGGCGCGGCGGCGACCGCTTCGAAGGACGACCAGACCTACCGGCAGCTCGAGCTCTTCGCCCGGGTGCTGTCCTACGTGCAGAACAACTACGTCGAACCGGTCGAGGACCGCCAGCTCGTCTACGGCGCCATCAAGGGCATGCTCGACACGCTCGACCCGCACACCGTCTTCATGCCTCCCGAGGTCTTCAAGGAGATGAAGATCGACACCTCGGGCGAGTTCGGCGGCCTGGGCATCGAGATCGCCAAGAAGAACGACGTCGTCACCGTGGTGGCGCCCATCGACGACACCCCGGCCGCGCGCGCGGGCATCCGGCCGGGCGATCAGATTCTGCAAATCGACGACGAGCTCACCAAGTCGATGGACCTGGGGCGCGCCATTCAGAAGATGCGCGGGCCCGCCGGCAAGCGGGTGCTGCTCACCATCATGCGCGAGGGCTTCACCGCCCCGCGCGAGATCGCCATCATCCGCGACCACATCCGCATCGTGTCCATCGAAGGCTCGCTCTACGGCGGCATCGGCTACGTCAAGGTCAAGAACTTCCAGGAACGCACCGACAGCTCGCTGCGCAAAGAGCTCGAGCGCCTGCGCGGCCTGACCGGCGGCAAAGAGCTGCGCGGCTTGGTGCTCGACCTGCGCAACAACCCCGGCGGCCTGCTCGACCAGGCGGTGGCGGTGTCGGACCGCTTCCTGCCCGGCAACGTCACCATCGTCACCACCAAGGGCCGCAGCGGGCGCAGCACTTCCGAAGAGAAGAGCAAAGACCGCGACACCGAACCCGCCTACCCGATGGTGGTGCTGGTGAACGCCGGCAGCGCCTCGGCCTCGGAGATCGTCGCCGGGGCGCTCCAGGACCACGCCCGGGCGGTCATCATGGGCACCCAGACCTTCGGCAAGGGCTCGGTGCAGACCGTCATCGAACTGGAGGACGGTTCGGGCCTGAAGCTCACCATCGCCCGGTACTACACGCCGAAGGGGCGCTCGATTCAGGAGAAGGGCATCACCCCCGACTTCGTCGTCGGGGACGACGTTGCCTTGGCCGCGAAGGACACCCCGCGCGAACGCGACCTGCGCCGCCACTTCAAGGGAGAGGGCGACGACAAGCCGAACCCGGCGCACGACCTGCCGGCCGACCTGAGGCCGTGGGACGTCACGGGGAAGCTGACCGACAACCCGCTGAAGGTGGCGTTGAACTACCTGAATGGGCAGGCTCGAGAGGTCAAGGCGGCGGCGAAGGGTGCTCGGTAGATTGGTGGCGGGCGGCTTTTTGTGAGTCGGGCCTCGACTCCGCTCGGCCTGAGCGGAGGCTGCTCGGAAGTTGGTGGCAGCGAACGAACTGGATTTTCCCCGCAGGGCCGCTTGAATAGGGGTCGTGGAACCACCCAAGCGCGTCCGAACGCCCACGGCGGCGATTGTAGGGCTCTTGTCGGCGCTCCTCGCGGGCGGGCCTGCGCGGGCCCTGCCGCAGCCACTTTCCGTCGCCGGTTCGGGTTCCAGCGGTCGCGCGAAGCTGGTGGTGTTGGTGGTCGGGCTAGACCCGGTGGCGCTCACCGAGACCGCGGCGCTCGACGCGGCGGCGGAGAACGCGGTGGCCAAGTCGGGCCGGTTCGACCAGGAGTCGCTGGTGGACGCGCTCGACCCTCGCGCCGCCGCTAACCGGGCGACGCTGCTCGCCGAGGGGCGGGCCGCGGCCCAGGCCGGGCGCACTTCCTACGACGACCTGGACACCGCGAAGGCGGCTGTCTCTTTCACCGACGCGGTCAAGGCATTCAAGCAGACCGACTTGAGCCTTCACTTCGGCGAGTTCTCGTCGGCGTGGGTGATGCGCACCGCGTCCCTGGTCGCCAACGGCGAGACGCGCGCCGCCCAGAACGAAATCGAGAAGCTGGTCTCGGTCGACCCTCACGCCGAGCTCAAGCCCGAAAACTTCCCGCCCGATTCGCTGAAGCAGGTGGAAGAAGCGCGCAAGCTGGCCGCGGCCGGCAAGACGCAGATTCAGGTCAGCTCCACGCCTCCCGGGGCGAAGGTGTTCGTCGACGGCCGCTTCCGGGGCCTCTCGCCCGTCACGGTGGGGGGCCTGCCGCCCGCGGACCACTTCGTGACCTTGAAGCTGGCCGGGTACTCGCTGGCGCAGCAGCCCGCGTCGGCCGGGCCGGTCGAAGTTCGCCTGGGCGAAGCCGAGGGCGCGGTGGCGTACCACTCCGCCCTCGACCGCATGGCGAAAGACCCTGAGGGCCCCTTGCGCGACGGGGCCGCGCGAGAGCTGGGGCACCTGGCGGGCGTGGACCAGGTGCTCGCGCTGCTCGCCCGGAAGAGCCCGACCGGCCAGAGGCTCGACCTCACCTTGCTCAGGCTGGCCGCCAGCGACGGGCATAACTTCGCGTTCCAGACGGTCACCGTGCCAATGGGGCCGACGCTGGCGGGCGCGGTCGAGCAGGCCCTCGCCGCCGTCCTCACCCGGGACGAGCCCGAGCGGCACGGCCCGGTGACCCACTTCAAGGTCAAGGAAGGGCCCGCCGACAAGAAGGTGATCGCCGGCTACGCGCTCTTGGGGGCCGCGGTCGCGCTGGTCGCAGGCGGGCTGGTGTTCGAGGGGGTGGCCGGCGGCCAGGCGGCGGAATACCGCAACACCCCGCAGACCAACACGAAGCGGACGCGCGAACTCGAGGCCTCGGCCCGCGGCTTCGCCCTCGCCGGCGACCTCTCGGTGCTGGCCGGCCTGGTGGCCGCGGCCCCGGGAGCCTATCTGACCTACACGACCCGGGCTCACGGCACTGCTCAGGCGGGACCTCCGGCTGCGAAGCCTGTGCCGACGCCCGCTCCCGCACCGAGTCCAGCTCCGGCGACCAAGCCGGCGACGGCCGCGGCTACCAAGCCGGTCGAGGCGAAGCACCCCGAGGCGCACGCCAAGGAAGAAGCGGCGAAGCCCGAACCCGACAAGAAGAAGGCGGACGAAGACGCGGCGAAGGCCGAGGAAGACAAGCGCAAGCTCGACGAAGAGAAGAAGCGGGCCGAGGAACACAAGAAGGCGGAAGAGAAGAAGAGGGGCGAGGACGAGAAGAAGAAGCCCGAGAAGAAGAAGCCCGAAGAGGAAGACCTGAGGAACTACTAGGACGATGACGCTCTTGCGCCCCCTGCCTTGGATGGTCGCCGCGGCTGCGCTCGCGGCCGGAGGCTGCTCGTTCCTCCTGGCCTTCGACCTCGAGGGGCTGCCCTGCGACGCCGACGGCGGCTGCCTGTCGGGCTACGGGTGCAAGGCCACCGAGCGGCGCTGCTTCCGGGTGGCGGACGCCGGGCCCACCGAGTGCGCATGCCGGACCAACGAGCGCTGCACTCCGGTTTCGAAGCGGTGCGTGCCGAACAATTGCGCGAACCGGCGCTGCTCGGCGAACCAGGTCTGCGTCGAGGACGCGACCGACTCGGGCTGCCGCCCCGTCACCGTCAACGCGCAGGTCGGCCGGTCGTGCACCCAGGACAGCGACTGCGTGGCCTTCGTCAACCCCGACCCGTACCCCCGGGTCTGCTACCAGAGCGCGGTGCCGGTCCTCGGCGTGGCCCTGAACACCGGGGTCTGCGTCGAACTCTGCCCCTCGGGCGACGCGGGCTGCGCCACCCCCGGCCTGGGAGTGCGCCGGTTCACTGCCGGGGCCGACGGTGGCAGCGTCTGCCTCTGCGCTCCGCCCACCTCCTTCTCGCCCTGCGACACCGCGGGCGCTTGCGCCGATGACGGCCTGGTCTGCACCGTCTTCGACCACGCCAGCATCGGTCCGGCGACGTTCTGCGACCTGCCTCAGGACGCGGGCGTCGACGCTCGCGCGGCCTGCGTCACGAACACCCGGCGAGCCGACGGCGGCCAGTTCGGCAGGCTCTGCAAGAGCGGTCTGTGCGTGCCTCAGGCGCTCGCTGACGGCCAGGAAGGCGTCTGCGGAGAGCTCTGCTCGGGGTCGAGCTGCGGCGCGGTCGAGTCGTGCCTGCCGGCCGAGCTGTCGACGGTCGGCGTCGTTCGCCAGGTTCCGATGTGCGGGGTGGCGACACGGTGCAACGGCTGCCCTGACGGCGGAGGCTGCGGCATCGACGCGCCGCATTGCACCGCCGGCAACGACGGTGGCCTGCGCTGCATGGCGGCGTGCAGCCCCGACGCGGGCCCGGTGGCGTCGTGTCCGGGGACGCAGCGGTGCCTGCCGTTCGGCGCGGGCTTTCGCTGCACGTCCCTAACGGGGTCCTGCGGCTAGTCTCCTGAGTCTGGCGAGCGGCGCGGCGAATCGCCCGCTGTCGCGGCCGGGGGCCCGCCCCCTTTTTCGCAAACCCGCGTCAGAGCGCGCGGAAACTGGACGGATTGCCACAGGCCTGTAGCGTTATCGCGTTGGCACTGCGCCTGCTTTGGCAGTGCTCCGAGGAGGCCTCGAGCCAAATGGGACGACGCGTCGGAGTGCTGATGGGCGGTTGGGGTGAGGAACGGGAAATCTCGGTCAAGACGGGCGAAGGAGTGAGCGCCGCCCTCGAGGCGAGGGGCCACGACGTCACGCGCGTCTTCGCCGGCCCCGGGCTCGACCGGGCGCTCAGGGCCGCCGAGATCGAGGTGGCGTTCATCGCGCTCCACGGCCGCATGGGCGAGGACGGCAAGGTGCAGGGGCTGCTCGAGGTGCTCGAGTTGCCCTACACCGGCTCGGGCGTGCTGGCCTCGGCGCTGGCGATGAACAAGCCCTTCGCCAAGAAGCTGTTCCGGCTGCACAACCTGCCCACGCCTTGCGGCTACACCGTCTCGCGCGACGACGCGGAGAATGCGCCAGACGCCCACCTCGACCTCGGCTTTCCCTGCGTGGTGAAGCCGGCGTGCGGCGGTTCTTCCTTCGGGCTTCGGGTGGTGCACCGGGCCGCCGACCTCGCCGGCGCCGTGCGCGAGGCCTGCCGGTTCGGGGGCCAGGCCCTGGTCGAGCGCATGGTGAAGGGGCGCGAGCTCACCGTCGGCATTCTCGGAGACCGGGTGCTGGGAAGCTGCGAGATCGCCCACGGGTCGGCGGCGTTCGACTACGAGCGCAAGTACCAGGGCGGGTCGAAGTACTTCGTGCCGCCGCGCGTGTCGGCCACGAGGCTCGCCAACATCGAGGCGCTGGCGCTCGCCGCCTACCGGGCGCTCGGCTGCCGAGGCTACGGCCGGGTGGACCTCATCTCGAGCGAGTCCGACAACGACGTGCTCCTCGAGGTCAACACCCTGCCGGGGATGACGCCCATGAGCCTGTTGCCGAAGATCTCACGTCACGCCGGGTTGGAGTTCGAAGACCTGGTCGAGGCGATTCTTGCCCAGGCAGCGCTCGACGACGTGGCTGTCCGACAGGATGCCTTGGCCGCCTAATACATTTCCAAGCCCTCGTAATCATTTGACAGCCCAGGCATCAACCCCTAGTGTGCGCCGGCCTAGCGAGGCCTGCGTTTCGGGGTCGCGCACGACCGGGGTGGACGGGGGAGCACACGAGTCGCGGCGGTGTGGCGGAGGGCCGAGGGAGGGGTAGGACAGGCGCACCGGGATTAGGCGACCGCGACGAGCAGGCCTAGGAGGGGCCAGCGCATCTCAAGATGACGACTGTCGAGATTCTCTTCCTGGGCGTCTACTTTGGCGTCCTGTGCGTGCTGGCGGTGTACGGGTCGCACCGTTACCGCATGGCGTACTTGTACTATCGGCACAAGTTCAAGCTGCCGACGCCCAAGGGCACGCTCGCGGCCATGCCGCGGGTGACGATTCAGCTCCCGGTCTTCAACGAGATGTACGTAGTCGAGCGGCTGATTGACGCGGTGTGCCGCATCGACTACCCGGCCGACCTGCTCGAGATTCAGGTGCTCGACGACTCGACCGACGAGACCTGCGCCATCGCGCGGGCCTGCGTCGACCGCAATCGCGCGGCCGGGCACGGCGTGGTCTACATTCACCGCGACAACCGGCACGGGTTCAAGGCGGGGGCGCTCGAGCACGGGCTGGCCCAGGCCACCGGGGAATACGTCGCCGTCTTCGACGCTGACTTCGTGCCCGCGCCGGACTTCCTGATGCGGACGGTGCCGTTCTTCGCCGACCCGAAGGTGGGCATGGTGCAGGTGCGCTGGGGCCACCTGAACCGCGAGTTCTCGGTGCTGACCCAGGCCCAGTCCATCTTCCTCGACGGCCACTTCATCATCGAGCACACCGCGCGGAACAGGTCGGGCTGCTTCTTCAACTTCAACGGCACCGCCGGCATCTGGCGCAAGAGCACCATCAACGACTCCGGCGGCTGGCAGCACGACACGCTGACCGAAGACCTCGACCTGTCCTACCGGGCGCAGATGCGCGGGTGGCAGTTCATCTTCCTGCCCGAGGTCATCTCGCCGGCGGAAGTGCCGGTCGACATGAACGCCTTCAAGTCCCAGCAGCACCGCTGGGCCAAGGGTTCGATTCAAACGGCCCGGAAGCTGCTGCCGACCATCATGCGGTCGAACCTTCCGTGGGTGGTGAAGCGCGAGGCCTTCTTCCACCTGACCAACAACATGGCCTACATGTTGATGGTGCTCTTGTCGGCGCTGATGCCGCTGTCGATGGTGGTCCGGTTCAACCACGGGCTGTACGGCACCTTGTTCCTCGACCTGCCCTTCTTCATCACCGCCACTGCGTCGGTCTGCTTCTTTTACGTGGCCACCCAGCGCGAGCTCGGGCTGTCGTGGTGGGGGCGGGTGAAGTACCTGCCGTTCCTGATGAGCCTGGGCATCGGCCTGGCCATCAACAACGCCAAGGCGGTGGCCGAGGCGCTGTTGAACCAGCAGTCGGGCTTCACCCGGACTCCGAAGACGGGCTCGGAAGGCCGGTCGGTGCAGCAGGTGAAGAGGGCTTACCGGGGTGGAAAGACTCTGCTGCCGATCATCGAGCTCTGCTTCGGCGTCTACTTCACGGGCGCGGCCTACTTCGCGTACGACATCGGCGTCTACACGTCGTTGCCGTTCCTGGTGCTGTTCCAGCTCGGCTTCCTGTACGTCGGCTTGAGCAGCCTGTTTCAGGGCCGGTTCAGCAGCGGGACGGACACGTCGAAGCTCGAGCCCAAGCGGGCCGTCTGAACCTCTGCCCGGGCGAACCGCTCAGGGCACCGTGACCGGGTCGAGGATGAGCGAGTTGTCCACGCGGGGCTCGCCCGCGACCAGCTTCGCGTGAATACGCGCGTGGCTAGCGAACACCTTGCCTCCCAGGGTGGCGACGTCGGCGAAGAAGCCGACGGCTCCGTCGGTGCGAATCGAGGTCAGCACCTTCCAGGTCGGCTTGCGCTGGGCCAGCTTCAGGTCGCCCCGGGTGGCGTCCTGGTAGACGGCGATCCCGTCTCCGGTGCTGCCGGTGAACAACAGCCCCGTGTCGGTGCCCACCCAGTTGCTCTCGCCCGAACCTGCCGCGCCGGACCCGGTGTCGATGACCTCGGGGGTGACGGCCGCGTCGAGCGCGGTGCCGCCCCAGAACTTGAGCTTCTTCGAGGTGGCGTCGTGGTAAGCGACGGCGATCGACCCGGTGGGGGCAACCTTCACCTCGGGGAAGTAGCCGGTGTCGCCCGACCCGTCGAGCAGCGTCAAGGGGCCCACCGTGCCGTCCGCGGCCACCTTCACCGCGTAGAGGTCTCCGTCGGCGACCGGCACCGTGCCCCCCACTGGAACCGTCGAGTTGCGCTTCATGAACGCCAGGTAGGCGTCCTTGCCGTTGAAGGCCAGGGAAGCGAACAGGCCGACCCCGTTGGGGATTTCGGCCACGGTCGACGGGT
>JAHFDQ010000378.1 GCA_023248915.1 Archangiaceae bacterium
GCCTTCTCGCCCCGGTCGAACGCGGCCTGCGCCTGCACCGTCACCGCGGCGCCCGCGGGCAGCGCGACGAGGCTGAGCGCGAGCGCGGGGACGGCGAAAGCGATGCGGCGCACCATCAGGGGCCTCCGTGCGGCGTACACCGGGCAAACCCTTACCAAGAACCGGCCCTGCGCGCGAGCGATTCAGCCCCGGAATGGGTTCTCGACGAGAATAGTCTCGCCGCGGTCGGCGCCCACCGAGATGCAGATGACGCCGACTCCGCACACCTCTTCGACGCGGCGCACGTAGCGCCGGGCCGCGGCGGGCAGGTCTTCGACGGTCCGGGCGCCCGCCAGCTTCTCGTCCCACCCGGGCAGCGTCTCGTACACCGGCTTGACCCGGGCCAGGTCTTCGAAGTCGCCCGGCAGCTCGGTGACCCGGTCGCCGTCCAGCTCGTAGCCGGTGCAGATGCACACCGACTTCAGGCCCGACAGCCCGTTCACCCGGGCCGCGTAGCGCAGCACCACTGCGTCGAGCCAGCCGCAGCGGCGGGGCCTGCCGGTGGTCGCGCCAAACTCGTCGCCCACCTTGCGCAGCCGCTCGCCCAGGTCGTCGGTGAGCTCGGTGGGGAACGGCCCGCCGCCCACCCGCGTCGTGTAGGCCTTGCTGATGCCCACCACCTTGTCGATGGCGGTCGGGCCGAGGCCGGCCCCTACGGCGGCGTTTCCGGCGACGCAGTTCGAGCTGGTGACGAAGGGGTAGGTGCCGTGATCGACGTCGAGCAGCGTGCCCTGCGCCCCTTCGAAGAGGATGCGCGCGCCCTGCCGCGCCTGGCCCGCGAGGTACAGCGAGACGTCGCGGACGTGGGTGCGAATGCGCGCGCCCGCGGCGAGGGCCTGGTTGATGATCTCGTCGGCGTCGAGCACCGGCGGCGCTTCGTTCGCGGCCGACGACAGCCAGGCGAGCTCTTCCTTCGCCGAGGCGAGCCGTTCGCGCACCTTGTGGGCCATGCGCCCTTCGTCGAGCAGGTCGCTGACCCGGATGCCGCGGCGGGCGACCTTGTCCTCGTAGGCGGGGCCGATGCCGCGCCCGGTGGTGCCGATGGCGCCGCCCGAGCGGCCCTTCTCGCGCAGGGCGTCGAGCAGCTTGTGCCAGGGGAAGATGACGTGCGCGTTGCCCGAGATGACGAGCTGCGCGTCGTCGGCCAGGAAGCCGCGCGACTTCAGGGCGTCGATCTCGCCGACCAGCACCGCCGGGTCGACCACCACCCCGTTGCCGATGACGCACGTCTTGCCCGGGTGGAGGATGCCGGACGGGATCAGGTGCAGCACCGTCTTCTGCCCGCCCACCACGAGCGTGTGGCCCGCGTTGTTGCCGCCCTGAAACCGGACGACCACCTGCGCGTGCTCGGTGAGGAGGTCGACGACCTTCCCCTTCCCTTCGTCGCCCCACTGCGCGCCGACGACGACGACGTTCGGCATGGACCGGCTTATAGCCCAGGCAGCGGAGCGTCAGTCGAGCTTGGTGTGCAGCTCGCCCTCTTTGCAGCGCAGCTCGAGCCACTGGTCCTTCGCCGGTTCCGCTTCTTTCTTGAAACGGCCGCGGTCGATGCTGTCGTGATCATGCCCCTTCAGGTTGCCGAGCACGTAGTGGGTGCCGTTCGGCTTCTTCACGTCGCAGGTGGTCCAGCCGGTGTCGTTGTTGTTGTAGATGACGACGCTGCCCTTGCCGTCGTCGGTGGCGTAGCCCTTCAGCTTGCCGACCGGCGCCTGGGGTTTGGCGAAGAAGAAGGTGCTCTCGCCCTCGGAACAGTTCACGACGAGGTGATCATAGAGAGGCTCGGGCGGGCCGGTGAACTTGATCTTCATCACGGTGTCGTCGCTGTGCTTCATCACCTCGCCGACCTTGTAGGTGCGCCCGTCCGAGTAGGCGAGCTGGCAGTCCGTCCAGCTCGCGTCGCTGTCGTTGACGATGCTGACGCGCAGCGCGCCCGATTCGAGGGTGCCCTCGAGCTTGGGAAGTACCTTGCGCGCCTCGGCCGGCGGCGCGCCAGTGGGTGCGGGCGTGGCGGCGGGCGAGGCGGCCGGAGCCGTGCCGGGAGCGGGCACCGCCGCCGCGGCCTTCGCCTTCGGGACGAGAAGGTATTTGGCGTGGTTCTGGGTGGCGTCTTCGTCGAGGCTCACCCGCGCGAGCGCGCCGTTGACTTCCATCACCACGGCCTTGCCGATCGAGAGGTTGCTCTCAGCGGTGGCGACGGCGGTCAGCTCGGCTCCGATGACGAGGACCTTCTTGTTGTCGCTGCGAATGTAGGTCGAACCCTTGTCGGTGAAGATCTTCGCCACCTCGGCATTCGGGTTGGCGGCGTGCACGGACGAAGCGACGAGAAGCGATAGCGCGAACAGCCGGATCATGAGACCCCCTCGGAATTCGGGACGCCGGCATCTAGCTGAGGGCGCGCGGGGAAGTCCAGCCCCCAGGGCACCTCAGCCTCGCGGGTGGCACCAGTACCGGTAACCGCAGCCCAGCGCATCGCAGGCTGGCGCCTCGAGCCCGGGCCAGGCGCCCGCCGGAGCGTGGGTGGCGAGCCGCCGCGCCGCGTCGACCAGCCGGGTCTCGAGCAGGGTGGCGTCGGCCGGGGACACCAGGCGCAGCTCGGGCTGGGGGTCGGCCTCGCGGAGGAAGGCGATGCCCACCTTCAGCGGCACGCCGTCGGCGACCAGCCGCTTCGCGGCCAGGCCGTAGCACTCGAGCTGGAAGGCGTAGGCGTCGAGCCCTCCCGGCGGGCGCCGCGAACTTTTGTAGTCGACCACCACCGCGCTGCCGTCCGGGGCCTCGAGCAAGAGGTCGATCTGGCCCCTCAGGTCGAGCGCGAACCCGTCGCGTTCGAGCCTCAACAGGAAAGGCAGCTCGCGGTGAACCTTGCCCCGCCCGGCTCCGCGCAGTTGGACGCCGAACGGGCTGGACAGGAACGCCTCGGCCCAGCCCACGACTTCGCGCCCCGACGCCGAGGCCGGGTCGAGCCCTTCGTCCTGGGCGAGCCGTTCGAGCTCGGCCCGCAGGCGGGGGCCGCCCGGGGCGTCGAGCGGCGCGCGCTCGAGCAGGCGGTGCGCCCAGATGCCGCGGTCGCGGGCGTCGCCGACCACCCGGCTCGAGCTTTCGCCGGCGTCGAGCTCGAAGCGGAGCGGCCGCTCGGACAGGCCCACCCGGTGGGCGTAATGGTACCGGCGCGGGCAGCGCACGTAGTCCTGCAGTTGGGTGACCGGCAGCACGGCCGAGCGGGGGCGGAGCGGCGCGGGGCTGCGCACGCGGGCGACGGCGGCGTCGACGCGGCCGCGGGACTCGGGGGTGACCTCCGAGGCGTCCGGGCTCGCCTGACCGGGCTGAGGCAGAGCGGCGACGGGTAGGTCTCTGACCAGGGCCCTCGCCGCTGGGTCGGCGTCCAGCGCGGACTCCACCAACTGCCACCAGCAGTCCTTCCTGGCGCGGGCGGGGGCTCCCGACAGGACGAGGTGGTCGCGCGCCCGGGTGAGAGCGACATAGAGGGTGCGCAGGTGCTGGGCCGCGTCGCGCCGCCCGAGCTCGGCGGCCACCCTGGAGTAGCGCGGCGCCTTCACCTCGACCGACCGGTCGTCGAGCCAGGGCTTCAACGCCAGCCCGTGGCCGCGGTCGAAGGCCGCCCTCGAGACCGAACCGCTCCGCGCCGCGCCCAGGTCGGGCACGAAGACGACGGGCCACTCGAGCCCCTTGGCCTGGTGAACGGTGAGCAGCGACACCGCGCGCGGGTCGTCCGCGTCGAGCACGTCGCCCTGCGCCTCGGTCGGTTCGGCGTCGGCCAGCTCGAGCAATTCGCGGGAGAAGGCCCCGAGCGCTCCCGCGCCTGCCTCGTCGTGGCGGGCCGCCAACTCAATCAGCTTCTCGAGGTTCGACAGCGCCTGCTCGCCGAACGGCGTCCCCGCCACCGCCACGCGGTAACTGGTTTCTTCGAGCGCGGCCTCGAGCAACTGGCGGACTCCCAGGCGGTCGCGCTCGGCGCGCAGGCGCGGCACCAGGCCGCGAAACCTTTCCAAGCGGGCCGCCTCGTCGGGGGGGAGCGCCGGCTCACCTTCCTTCAGGTGGCGGCCGACGACTCCCGCGACCGTCAGCCGGCCGCCGCCGGCGCGGGCGAGCGCGAAGAGAGAAGCGTCGGAGAGCAGCACCAGCGGAGAGCGCAGCACCGCCGCCAGCGAGACGGCGTCGGACGGGTCGGCCAGCACCGACAGCAGGCTGGCCAGGTCGAGGACTTCCTGCGCGCCGTAGAAGCCCCGCCCCCGGACGACGCGGTGGGGCACACCGGCCGAGATCAGCGCCTGACGGTAGGGTTCGAGGTAGGTGAAGCGGCGGAAGAGCAGGGCCACGTCCCCGCCCCGCGGGCGGCGCACCACGCCGTCCCGGCCGCAGACGACGACCGGAGTCACCCCGTCGAGCAGCGCCCGGAGGTGCCGGGCGACGGCCTGGGCGTCGGCGGCGCGCGCGTCGGGAGCGAGGTCGCCCTTGGCCGGCGTGTAGACGAGGCGATCGACCGACGGCCCCACGTCCACCCGGGTGCGGTGCGGGTGCAGATCGTCTCCCGGCCCGTAGGCGATCTCGTAGGCGCGGGCGTCTGGAGGCGCGGCCAGCACCTGGACGAACAGGCGGTTGTAGAAGTCGAGCAGCGGGGGCGTCGAGCGCCGGTTCCGCTGGAGAAACGCCTGGGCGCCGCCTTCGGACACGATGCGGTCGGCCAGCGCGCCGAAGACCGAGACGTCGGCGCCGCGGAAGTCGTAGATGGCCTGCTTGCGATCGCCGACCGCGCAGAGGAAGCCCGGCTCGAGCGGCAGGGCACCGACGTCGAGGCCCAGGGGGCGTGGAGCCCCGTCGCGGCGTTCGCAGAGGAGCCCCACCAGGTCGAGCTGCAGCCGGTTGGTGTCCTGGAATTCGTCCACCAAGAGCGCTCCGAAGCGCTCGTGGGCCTCACTTCGCACCACGGGGTGGTCGCGCAGGAGGTCGCGGGCGCGCACCAACAGGTCGGTGAAGTCGAGGGCGGCGCGGCGGTCGAGCTGGGCGCGGTAGCGCTCGGCCAACCGGGCCAGGAGCGCCGCGAAGGCGCGCTCGAAGGGTGCCACCGCCACCCCCGCGAACGCGCCGGCGAGCGTCGGCACCGTGCCGTCGGACTTTCCGGCGACGCCCCACTTGAGGTGCTTCAGGGCCTCGTCGAAGGGCCCCTTCCCGCGCGGAGTCGGCAAGGCGTCGAGCGCCGCGTGCAGCCCGGGGTGCCTTTCCGGGAAAGTCTCGAAGGTGAGTCCGTCGAGGGCCGCTGCGACTTCGGCGAGCACCGGCCCGAGCTCGGTCGCGCGGTCGGAGCCCAACGCGGCCTGAGCGTCGTGTGCGAGCCGCTGAAGCGACTTCACCCGGGCGTCGAATTCGGCGCGGGCCGCCGGTTCGTCCGTCGTCTCGACGGCCTCGGGCGCGAGCCCTTCTTCGCGGACGGTGGCGAACAGCCCGGCCAGGAGGTCGACCAGGGCCTTCGCCCTGCCCTGTCCCGAGAAGCCCAGCTCGGCGCAGAGCTCGGCCACGGGAGCCTCGCCGGCCTCGAGCGCCTCGAGCACCACCCGCTCGGCCGTGTCGCGCGCCAGGGCCGAGGCGTCGCGGGCCTCGAGCAGCTCGAAGGCCGGGTCGACGCCGGCGCCGGCCGGGGCACGGCGCAGGAGCTGGGCGCACAGCGAGTGGAAGGTGCCGACGAAGGCGGCCCCGAGGTCGTCGCGAACCCGCCGCCATGAGTCGGGCGAGGGGAAAGGACGACCGAGCGCGTCGAGGGAACCCGAAAGCTCGGGCTCTTCGCGCGCGCCCGAGGCGCCGGTGGCCAGCGCGTCCACCCGGTGGCGCAACCGAGCGCGCAGTTCACCCGCGGCCTTGTCGGTGAATGTCACCAGACAAAGCTTCGCGGGCGCGAGAGGCTCGCGGTCGGGCCGAGCTCCCGCCAGCAGGTGCAGGCAAAGCGTAACGAGGCTGTGAGTCTTCCCCGCGCCGGCGCCCGCCAGGAGCGCCAGATTCCGGGCGAGGTTCAGCTCGGCAGCCGGCGGATCTTCCGTTCCGCCCGAGCGGGGACCACCCTCCGTTCCACCCGAGCGGAGCCCACTCCGTTCAGCCCGAGCGGAGTCGAGGGCGCCCCTCGACTTCGCTGCGCTACGCTCGAGGTGAACGGAATCCTCCGGCCGCACAACATCCGTTCCACCCGAGCGGAGCCCACCCCGTTCAGCCCGAGCGGAGTCGAGGG
>JAHFDQ010000379.1 GCA_023248915.1 Archangiaceae bacterium
GCCGCTGTCCCCCGCGGTGCAGGTGGGAGTGGAGGACGGGTTTGGCAACGCGGTGCCGGGCGCCTCGGCGACGGTTGTCGTCGCCCTGCAGGACAACCCGGGGTTGGCAATATTGTCCGGCGCCACGCTGGCCGCCACGGTGGACGGAGTGGCGACGTTTGGAGACTTGTCCCTCAACCGACAGGGCACCGGCTACACGCTGCGGGCTTCGTCGCCTGGTATGTCGGACGTCACCAGCGCCCCCTTCACCGTCGTGCTGACGCCGGAGAAGAGTTACACGGCGGGTTGCGACTGTCAGTCGTCCGGCGGGGGCGTCGGGGTGTGGGGACTCCTCGGACTCGTCGCGCTGGCGCGGCGGAAGGGGCGGGGGAGTGTGGCGCGCGCGAAACGGGCTCCCGGCTCGAGGCGCCGCTTCGCCTGGCGCCATCGCGCCATCTGGCTTGGACTTGGCACGGGCTACACGCTTCGCGCGTCGGCAGCGGGAGTGAACGACGCCGTGAGCCAACCGTTCGACGTCGAGCAAGTCGAAGCGAAGAGCTTCGCGGTGGGCTGCAGGTGCGCCTCGGAGAGCTACTCGGGCGCCGGGCCTTGGTGGTTCCTCGGCGGCCTAGCGGTAGCCCTCGGGTGGAATGTCCGCAGGCGGCGCTCGCCGGCAAACGAGTAGCCCTCGAGCCGGCCCCTTCGACGACTTCGTCCGCGTCGTCTGCCGCTCTGGTGGCGACGAGTTGCTGGTGGCGTGCCTGCCCGAGCCGCGAGCCGCTAACGAGGCGATGATGCACGCCCAGGCCACCGAGCGGGAGGTCCGCCTCGAGGCAAACATCGACGCCGGCGCGGGCTGAAGGGCTGCTCCGGCCATCAGGAGCAGCCCCTGCAGCCGCTGCCGCCGGACCTCAGAGCTGATGGTCGAGCCACCCCGCAATCGCCTCGCGCAGTCGGCCGAGGAAGCGGGGCATGGAGTGCGGGGCCGCGTGGCGGGGCGCGGGCTTCTGGAAGTCGAACCTCAGCAACGGCACGGTCGTCGGCAATTGGTCCATGGCCGGCAGGTGTCGCAAGCCGCGGGCCAGTCCGGACCGGCAGCCGTTACCGGCGGTTGCCAGGCGAGGTGACCTGAAAACGACAGGGGGTTGCGCCCGAAGCGCAGCGAGCTGCGACGTGCTCGTTGACGCGGTGACGGAACCACCAGTGAAGGGTCTCTGAAAGGCAACTACTGCCTCGCCACGTCGAAAATACGGAAAGTCCACATCAGTCCTCCACCCATGCGCTCTCGCACAACCGTTCTCTGTGTTCTTGCTAGCGGTTTGCTTGAATCGTGCAACTGCGGTGGGACCTTCGTCACGGGTGGCGTGACGCCGGAGGACTCGGCGACTGAGTGCGCCGACGGTACCGATGACGACCAGGACGGCCTGGTCGACTGCGATGATCCGGACTGTGCGGTCTTCGGCTGTGGGTCGGACGGTGGATGGGTCGACGGCGGACCGCGCGCCGACGCCGGAACGGCCGCCGATTCCGGGGCCTCGGGCGAGGGCCGCCCGTGCCAGGCGGGCGAAACACAGAAGTGCTACTCCGGGCCGTCCACGCAGGCGGGCGTAGGAGCTTGCGCCTTCGGCACCCGGGAGTGCCTGGCGGTCACCGAGCTGGGCGGAACCTGGGGCCCGTGCGTCGGTGCCGGGCAGCCGAGCGTCGAGTTCTGCGATGGGTTCGACAATGACTGCAACGGTGTCGTCGATGACGGTTTCGTGCAGACGACGTGCGGTGTGGGCGCCTGTCAGCGCACCATCGACGTCTGCGCCTCCGGTTCGCTCCAGGCGTGCGTGCCGGGACAACCCGTGTCCGAGGTCTGCAACGGCCTCGACGACGACTGCGACGGAGTCGTCGACCAGGGCTTTGGTGAAATCGGTTGCGGGACTGGCGAGTGCGCGCGCGCCGTCCCCGCTTGCCAGAACGGCGCGCCTCAGGCCTGCACCCCCGGCGCGCCGGGCGTCGAGACTTGCGATGGCAAGGACAACGACTGCGACGGCCAAGTCGACGAGGACATTCCGGACATCACCTGCGGCCAGGGCCTTTGCCTGCGTACGGTGTCGGGCTGCGCCAACGGAGTTCCGGGAGTCTGCGTCCCTGGGACACCTCAACTCGAGATTTGCGACGGGCTCGACAACGACTGTGATGGGCAGGTGGACGAAGGCCTGAATGGGTGCTCCGTCGTCTCCTCGAGCCTGAACATCAACGGCGACTGCGTGACCGCCAACTGTCCGGCGGCCCACCCCTTCCCGGTCGGCTGCAACATCACCATGCAAGGTGGCGACCCGCGCGGCTGCATCGCCAACTCGGCCGCCAGCTCGACCGTGTACTTTCAGGAAGGTGACAAGTGCGGAGTGGGCAGGGTCACCGGGACCTTGAGCTGCGCCACCTTGCCGGGCGTGGGTCTCAACGCCACCAACTGCCATATCAACAAGGCGACTCCGCTGTACCCGAGCAGCGCTTCCGGGTGCCCTGTAGTTCAGTGAGCTGCGCGCAGCGTCAGCACCGGGCAGCGGCGCGGCCGATGCCCGAACGGGTACCCTTGGGGCGTGCTACGCACGCTCACGGCGAGACTCGGCGCTACTGCCCGGGCCGCGAGCCGCCCAAGAAGCACTGCGCCGACTGGGCTTCCGCGTCCGACGCCTCCGGACGTCGAGCGGATTCTCGCGGGCGCCTCAGGGCGACGTGAAGGCCGGGTAGCAGGCGTGCGCGAAGCACGCCGAGTCTCCCTGTCGCCAGGAGTAGCGCGAGTAGTCCTGGGCGCAGATGGGAACGAAGGAGGAGCATGTGCCGGGGGCCGCGCACTGGGCCGGAAGGTCGCACCGGTCGGCGGTGTGGTTGTACGTCTGCTCCTTGCCAGCCGAACAGAGGTAGATCGGCGGCATCGGACACGGGCCAACCCGGTCAGGAATTCGGAGGAACACCTGACTCGCGCTGAGCAGCTTCTCCCGCCCGCCAGGGAAGAGCTGTCCGGACACGAACTTGCCCGACACCAGCGCTCCGTGCGCGGCGATCCGGCCGATCAACCAGGTCTTGTCGGCGAACGGGACGGCGGCCCGGTCCACCTGGTAGCCGGTGAAGTTGGTCTTCGCCGTGTAGTTCAGCTTGGTGGCGACCTCGTTGTCGCACGGCGCGGCGAAGCAGTTGATCTGCGGAGTCCTGGGCCCCGCCCGGTAGAACGCCTCGCCCGCGGCCGGTACGACGCCCGGCATGCCCCGGTAGGCTTCGGTGACCAGGAACGCGCGTGTGCTGTAGGTCGCGTCAGGCGCGCCGAGGCGGCCGCGCAGCAACAGCTCGCCCGCCGGCGCCGACCGGACCCGATCGGCATCGTCTTCGGAGAGTCCCGAAACAGAGAAGTCGAGGTGCGAGACGTACCGTTCGCTCAGCGTCACCCGGTTGACGTCCGAAACCCAGTAGCCGCCGCACATGGGCGCCATGCACCGCCTGGGGTCGACTCGAACCCTGACGTAGCTCTGGCTGGTCGTGCCCAAGTCTTCCTCGACCACCGAGACCGCGTCCACTCCCTCTTCGACCGTCGCCTCGGAACCCACGCCACAGCCGGCCGCGGCCGCCAACAGCCCAATCAGTGCCACCGTTCGAATGAACATGCCTTCTCCTCTGAGAACCGGCCGGCCTCATCTCACGAAGAGGCCTCGCGGCACAAGTTTGGGACTGGCTCGCGTCGGCTCGGGCCGAACTCAACGCTTCCGAGGCGCGCGCCAGGTGGTTCGAGCCCGGAGCAACGCCACGAGGCCGACGAGTCCAAAGAAGTCGGCGCCCCCTTCTCCCGCCGACCGACAGTCGCAGCCCACCGCGTAACTCCTCCTGGGCGCGACGACGACGTCGAACGGGGTGCTGAGGACGTCCGGCAGTCCGGCTGCCATCGCCTTCAGCGTGTAGGCTGTACCCGCCCGATTGACGGACAGGTCCGCGAAGCTGGCCGCGCCGTCCACGGCTGCCTTCGAGGTCGTACCCGACAGCGTCGCCTGCCCCGGGTAGTCTTGAAGAGCGAGGGCGATGCTCGCCGCCGCCCCCGGCACGGTGTTGCCCAGCGCGTCTTTCACCGCCACCTGCACCGCGGGCGAAAGGGGCGTGCTCACTTCCCCGTTCGACGGCTGGACGGTGAACGCCAACTTCGTGGCCACTCCGGCCGTGATGTCGAAGGCGCCGCTTGTGGCTCCGGTCAGCCCACTCGAGGACGCGGCGAGGGTGTAGCCGACACCGGACCGGTCGATGGACAGCCCGGTGAACGCCGCGACGCCTCCGGCCGCGGTCACCGTAGAGGTGCCGCTCAGGGCGCCTCCTCCGGGGTTGTTGCCGATGACCAGCGTGACATCGGCTCCGGGCGAGGACACGAGGTTGCCCAGGGCGTCCAGAACCTGGACCGACGCGGCCAGCGGCGCGCCCGCCGCGGCGCTCGACGGCTCGAGCACGAAGGCCAGCCTCGCAGCCGGTCGCGGGGAAATGTCGAAGGCGGCGCTGGTGGTTCCGGTCAGCCCGCTCGAGGACGCGGTGAGGGTGTAGCCCACCCCCGGCCGGTCGATGGACAGCCCGGTGAACGCCGCGACGCCTCCCGCAACGGTCACCGTAGAAGTTCCGCTCAGGGCGCCTCCTCCGGGGTTGTTGCCGATGACCAGCGTGACACCGGCCGCGGACGAGGACACGAGATTGCCCAGCGCGTCCAGCACCTGGACAGAGGCGGCCAGCGGCGCGCCCGCCGCGGCGCTCGACGGCTCGAGCACGAAGGCCAGCTTCGCGGCAGCTCCCGAAGCAATGTCGAAAGCGCTGCTGGTGGCGCCGGTGAGCCCGGCCGAAGCGGCCGCCAACGTGTACCCGGTCCCCACCTTGTCGACCGAGAGATTGGAGAACGTCGCGACTCCGGCGACGGCGTTCGACGTCAGGGTCCCGAACAGGGTGCCTCCCCCCGGGTTGGCGCCCAGCGCCAGGGTGACGCTGGCGGTGGAGGAGACGACCGTGTTTCCCAGCGCGTTCTTCACCGCCACCTGAACGGCCGGGGACAGGACGCTTCCCGCCACGGCGTTCGTAGGTTGGGTCACGAATGCGACGGACACCGGTGGGTCGACGCAGGACGAACCCCCGCAGACCATCCCAGCGGCGCACTGCGCGTCGAGGGTGCAGCTCGTAGGGCACGTCGTCTGGCCGCCAGCGCAGAGGTAAGGCGCGCACGACGGGTTCCCGGCCGAACCCGCGGGACTGTTCGAGCACGTCCCGACGCTCCCCAAGAGATTGCAGGCGTCGCACGCGCCGTCGCACGCGGAGTCACAGCAAACTCCATCGACGCAGTGGCCGCTCTCGCACTCCGTGGAGCCGGTGCAAGGGACCCCGTTGGCTTCCTGGACCGGGCCCGCCGACGAGAAACCGGCGCACGCGGCCTGGTTCTTGTATTCGGTTCCGGTCCACTCCGTGGGCCTGACGATGGCCGAGACGCGCACCTCGTCGATCGCGCCCTGGCAGAAATAGTTGTTGTCCGAGCCGATCGTGACCGGGCCGTTGTTCGCGGTGTTGCCGACGGTGGTGTCGGCGACAGTGGCCTCCAACACCCCATCCAGGTACATCTGCAGGCTGATGCCCTTCGACCGGGTCGCGGTGAGAAGGTGCCAGCTGCCGTCGGTCATGGTGGTCGTGGCTCGGGCCACCGGGTTGTTCGTCCCGTCGTAGGCCTCGAGCTTCGCCTTGCCCGGTACTCCCTCGTTGATCGCCATCCAGAACGGCGTCGCCGGTACGCCGCCGAGTACGAGGACGGCGCACGTGGAGCTCTGGGTCGTCTTGAACCACGCGGACCCGGTAAGCGTCTCAAGGCTCAGACTCGGCTGAAGCGGTACGGTGACGACGCCGGTCACGCCGTCGAACAACGCGCCGCTGCCAATCTTTCCCGGGGCAGCCAGCGTGACGCCGCTGGCGACGTTCCCGCTGTTGGCGGCGGCCGTCGCGTCGAGCACTGGGCTGGCCGAGTCGTTCAGGTGCCAGACGCCGCGATAGTCGGCGTCCCAGGTGCCGACGACGCCGTTGGAGGTGACGCCACCCTGGAACGCCGTGACCGAAGGGTTGCCGTAGTAGAGGTAGAACTGCGACGTCGATTCCAGCGACGGCACCCGGACCCAGGCGACGACTTCGCCGATCGTCGGATCGTAGCGTTCGAGCTCGTGGGCCAACGAAGTCGTGCCGTCGCTGTCGGTGAAGACGATGTCG
>JAHFDQ010000380.1 GCA_023248915.1 Archangiaceae bacterium
CCGCCCGGGGGGGGCGGTCGAAAAAGCGGCCTGTTTTGGCTGAGAAACTTCTCGGATATCCGCCCGGCGAGGGTCCTGATTCCAGCCGGTTAAGAGGTCTCGCCGGCCGAATTCCCGAGAACTTTCTCGGCCAAAACAGGGCACCTTTACGAAGAGGCACCCAGCCCCGACGTGCGCGCCTGGACTCCCTTCCCCATACGAGAAAACGAGGGCGACCGGCAGCGCGACGGCAACCCAGCCAAAGGCGAGTAGGCCCCTCAGCGCCTCGCGCCGGGGCTAATTCCAACCCCCCAAGCGATCGGAATCACGGGGCGCGGCCGCGAATTAGATGCGATCGCCCTGGGAACCCGCTGGTCGGCGCCGTCGACTTTCGGAGCAGCCTCCGGCGCCGGGTCATCGCGACCCCCTCGAACGATGCGCTCCTGCGTCCGACGACAGCCGCAACGCCGCTCGACCGCTGAACCGGGCTGGCATCTTTGCGCTGGAGGTCGCCGATGAAGATCCGTTCGTGGGCGTGCTTCAGCCGGGTATCACTGCTGGCCGGGCTGCTGGTCGGCTGCGGCTCCAGCTCACGTCTCGATCAGCACCGTTGGGCGGATCGGTCCGTAGGGACTCCTTGTCCCCTCGTGCAAGGGCCTCGCTACGGTGTCCAGGTCTTGAGGCGCGCGCAGTCGAGGAGCGGCGCGGTCGTCGGGTTTCTGTAGGCCGAAGCGCAAGTGCCCGCGAGCGACGCGAAGAAGGTGAAGTCGATGCCGTCGGCGGAAGGGCTGAAGTCGTACGCGCCGTCGGGCGTCGCCGCATCGAAGACGCGACAGACTTCGGGTGCCACCGTGGTCGTGTAGCTGGTGAAGGCGGTGGCGATCTGCAGGTGAAGCCAGCGCACTTCGCGCCAGGTGAGCGGGACCCCCGTGTTGGCGGAGTGGACGAGCAGCTTGACCAGGTCGCCCGGGCGCATGTGCACCGGCCAGCTGTTGGTGTCCGCGAACCCCATGCCGTCGTCCATGCGCACGACGAGGCCGTCGAGCAGTGCCTTCGCGACCGTGTCCTGCTTCACGAGGAGTGCGTGGCGAATGGCGGCGTCGTGGTACGAGCGGACGATCTCCCCGTTGCTGGGGTTGGTCATCGCCAACCCCTCGAGCGGGTGAATGCCGTTTCCGCAGTCGAACCCGCCCGGGTCGCCGTGCCCAAATAGGCGCAAGGCCAGGACGGCATCGCACTCGGCGTTCGCCAGCGTCTGGTACCGCGACATCGTGGACGTCAGGCCCGGCAGCGCGACGTTGCCATTCGTGTCCAGCGTGGCGATCGCCCAACCGTCCGCCTCGACGCGCTGCGCCCAGGCGACGTAGGCCGACCGCATGGCCGTGAAGTCGGCCTTCGTCGCGGCGCCAAAGTCCACCATGCAGTCCTCGAGCGTCGCGATGGCCGAGAGCATGTGGCCGACGTCGTCCTTGGACCGGTTGTTCTTGACCCACACGTCGCCCCAGGTCGGATTCTGCGCGATGTGGACGTAGGACGTGTAGCTGTCGATGCCCGGCCGGTCCGCGTCGTAGTTGATGAACACCGGAGTCCCGCGGTCATTCGACTGTACGGACATCGGATAGAGGACCCGGGCGAGGAGGACGCCGGCGGGTTCGAGGGCATGCTCTGCATTGCGAGAATCCACGAATGGAACCCCCGAATCATGCGACGCACGAGGTGCTCGAGCTTCGGGGTCGGCCACAGCTTGTGGGCGAGGCACATGCTCTCGAGCGCGAAGCTGGTCGGGATTCCGATGTTGTCCGCGCCGACGTCGACGTGAACGAGGCTGACCTGGCCGCCCGTCTTCTCGAAGCCAGCTCCGCTCCACCACGTCCCGTACCAGAAGCGCCCCTCTGGGTCGGACTCGGGCCAGCCGAGCACCCGCTCGTCGACGACGTCGAAGTGGCGCGTTTGAGTCAGGAGCGCGATGTACGTGTCGGTGACCGCGGCGAGCTCGCCTGCGGTCAACGGCGCGCCCACGGCCGGCCTCACGAACGGGAAAGGCAGGCCCTGCGGCGCCCCCCCCGCGTCGGGACTGGCTGCCACCCGTCACCGGCAGTCGTAGCGCCGCAGTTCCACGCCGTCTTCCGACCGAAGCGCGTAGAGCACTCCGCCCTCGTCGAGGACCGCCAGCTCTCGAAACGTCTCGTCGGCTGAGGTGTTCGCCGGCAGCGTCGCGTTGCCCAGCGGGTGGCCGTCCTCGGGGTGAAGGCAGAGCAGGAGGACCGCCGCCGGTGGAACCGCCGGGTCCCCGCCGGCGAAGTCGCCAAGCACGCCGAGGTAGATGACGCCGGCACGGTCGGTGTCCAAGAGCACCAGCCCGCGAACCGCCACGCCCAGGCCGAGCTCGCGGGTGAAGCGGTGTTCCCTCGTGGCGCGCACGATGGACGCGACGTACAGCCGACCGGCGGAGGCGTCGGCGAGCCCGGCGGTGATGAAGGACAGCCCGTCGCGCGTCGGCCGCCCCGGGATTTCCGGGCGCTCGGCGTCGGCGTTCCCAGCGGTGTCGCCGATTCGGACCAGCGCGCCGTGCTCCCGCTCGAGGTAGACGTCTCGGCCGTCCACGAAGAGCCCCGTCACTCCACCGCCCTCGGCGACGCCACGGCCCAAGACGGGCAGTTGTCCGCGCAGCGCGCCGTCCGGCCCCACGAGGGCCACCGTCCGGTCCACAAGCCGGTCCAGCTCGGCCGCCGTGCCGTCGGAGGCGAAGGCGACGTCCTGGGCCGCCTGCACCGCGACAGGCAGGGTCCCCAGCGGCGTGCCGTCCTTGCCGTAGCGCGCCAGCCGGCCGTTCACCTGGTCGAGCACCACCGTGTTCCCCCGAGAGTCGAAGGCGAGGCTCATCGGCGCCTCGGGGTTTCCCTCTTGCGGGCGGTGGCGGCCCAGCTGGTTCGGCCTCGCGCCCCAGCCGGCCCTGGCGAAGAGTCCCGGCGCCGCCGCGACCGCTCCGTCCGCCAGCTCGGTTCTCGCCGAGGCCGGGGCCGGGTGTCGCGTCGGGCGGTCCGCCTCTTTGGCCTCGGTGCTCGGCACCCGGGCGGCGCTCTCGCCGGAAACGTGACCCTGGTCGAGCGCCAGCACCAGGATTCCCGCCCCGGCGATTGCCAACGCCAGCGAAGCCGCCACCGCTCGTTTTCGATTCACTTTCTCAGAGAAGCACAAACCGAGACTCCTGCCGACCCTCGGCCGGGCTGTCGCAAAAGAAGTCGAATCGGTTTCGCCTTGTTCGTTCCGGCGACGGCGAACTCTGCAAACGGGCTTTGCGTTTCGGGTCGCCTTCTCCTCTGGAAGGGCCGCGCGGCACGGAACTCGCTATCCGCGGACGGCCACCAGGGGAAGCGGCGCCGGAAGGCAGGCCGATGTGACGACGAAGGCTTCGAGCTGGATGGGGCCCGTGCTCGCGCTGGGCTTCGTGACCGCGGGCTGTGGCGTCGGCGACGCGGAGGTGCAGGTCTCGAGCGAGTCGCTCGTTGGCGCCGACGAGACCGGCGGGTTGGACTCGCTCGGCGCGGCGCTCACCGCGGCGGTTCCGGCCGGAGCGGCGCTGGTGGCGACCGCCAACCTCAACCTGCGCACCGGGCCGTCCACCCAATTTCCAGTTCACCACGTCATCCCCAAGGGCGCGCGCGTCACCGCGGCCGGCGGGTCGCCCCGGGACGGTTGGTACGCGCTCTCGCACAACGGCGTGTCCGGCTGGTGCTTCGGCGCGTACCTGGCGCCGGCGGAAGCCGGTGTCCCGTCGCAACCCTCGCCAGCGGCTGCGCCCGCTTCGTCCTCGGCGCGCGACGCGGCGATGTCCCGGGCCCGCTCGGGCGTGGGATTTTCCTACTGGTGGGGGCACGGGCGCTGGCAGCCAAGCGGGCCCTCCGCTTCCAGCCAGGGTTCCTGCACCGGCAGTTGCCCGAGCTGCAGCCACGGGGGACAGAACGGCGCCGACTGCTCGGGGTACGTGGCCAAGGTGTGGCAGGCGCCGACCTCGAATGAAGACGTCACGGTGGACTCTCACCCATACTCCACCTGGGACTTCGATAATTCATCGACGGGTTGGCACACCGTGGCGACGGCTGCGCTCCAGGCCGGCGACGCTCTGGTCTACAACTCCAACGGGGCCGGGCACGTCTTCATCTTCGACTCGATCGACGGCTGGGGCTCGACCTGGGCGTACGAGGCCAAGGGGTGCGCCTACGGCATCGTGCACGACCTGCGAGGCGTCTCGGCCGCGTACAAAGGCATCGCTCGCGACGGCTACTAGCGGGGCAGCGCCACCGTGAAGACGGCGCCATGACCGTACTCGCCACCGACGTCGAGGCGGCCCCCGTGTTCCTGGCAGATGCGGGCCGCGATGGCCAGCCCGAGCCCGGTGCCGCCTTCTTTTGACGTGAAGTAGGGCTCGAAGACGCGGCCGCGGTCTTCGGGCTTGATGCCCGGCCCGGTGTCGGTCACCGAGACGAACGCCTCTTGGGCGCTCGAACCCACCCGCAGGGTGACGCGGCCGCCCTTGGGCATCGCCTCGACGGCGTTCTTGACCAGGTTGACCAGCACCTGGGTGACCTGGTCGCGGTCGGCCGCCACCGGCACCGGTGGGCCGGGGGCGTAGTCGAGCGCCACGCCCGGAGGCGGCGAGGCGTAGAGCGCCGCCACCTGTCCTGCGAGCTCGGCCAGGTCGATCGGGGCGAGCTGGGGCTTGGGCAGGCGCGCGAAGCGCGAGAACTCGTCCACGATGCGGCGCAGCCGTTCGACTTCCTCGAGCACCAGGTGGGCGCTCTCCTCGAAGAGGGCGTCGAACCGCGGGCTCTTGCCACCGTGCGCGGCCAAGAGCGTCTCGAGCGACATCTGGATGGGGGTGAGGGGATTCTTGATTTCGTGCGCCAGGCGCCGGGCCACCTCTTGCCAGGCGGCGATGCGCTCGCTGGCGACCAACTGGCGGGTGGTGCGCTCGAGGTCCGACGTCATGCGGTTGAAGGCGCCGACCAATTCCGCAACCTCGCCCGAGGCCTTCTCGACCACCTGGGCGTCGAGCGCCCCCGACGCGATTCGGGTGGCGGCGGCGGTCAGCGCCTCGACCGGTCGGGTGATGCGGCGCGAGGCCACGAGGCCGACCAGCACCGCGGCGCCGAGCCCCAGGCCGAAGAGCAGCATGAAGGCTCGCAGCACCTGTGCCTCGGTGTCGAGCAGGTCGGCCCGCGAGAAGAGCAGCCTCAGCTCGGCCGCCGGCGGGAAGGGAAGGGTGCGCGCGACGGTGGGTGCCGCCGCGCTGCCGGCCGAGGCCACGGCCCGGCCCTCGGTCCAGACTTCCACCCGGGTCGAGGTGAGCGTGGCCAGGTGCCGCGCCAGCGCGTCGTCGAACAGCACTCCCCCGACTGCCCAGATGCGGCGGTCGCCGTAGTCGAGCGCGCGGGCGGTGACGAGGGCGGGCACCCGGGTGAGGCCGGCTTCGTCGCGGAGTTCGACCTGCACCGGGGTGAGCGCACCGGGGCGGCCGCGCGTCGCCGCGAACAGCGCCTCGTCGGGGTCTCCGAGGCGGGCGGGCAGGTGGCCGGAGGACAGGGTGCGCCCCTTCTCGTCGAAGAGGGACAGCACGTTCAGCCCGCGGGGCTGCATCAGCGCCCGGGCGGCGCCGGCCAGCGCGGGAGGGGCCGGCTCTTGCCTGAGGTCGCGCGCCACTTTCTCGAAGGCGTCGCTGCCGGCGAGCTCGTCCATCGCGCGAGAAGTTTCGGAACCGCTGCGCTCGAGCGCGGCGCGCGCGGCCGCTTCGACGCCGTCGATACGCGACTCGAGCTGGCGCGACAGCGTCTGGTTCAGGTTGCGCAGCGCCAGCGGTACCACCGCGGCGACCTGGAGCGCCGACAGCGACACGAAGGCGAGCCCGAGGGTGGTGCGAAGTCGCATCGCGAGGTGGCCTGGCTATTCGCCCGAGAGGAAGGCGGCGTCGAGAGTGGGAAGGCCCTGCGCGTCTTCGGACAGCCCTTCGATGCCGGGGGCGGCGGCCAGTCGCAGCCCTTGCGCGTACAGCGGCAAGAGGTCGAGCTCGCCGGCCAGCGCCGCGGCGGCCTCGCGGGCGCGCGCGTCCCTCTGGGCGGCGTCGGCCACGGCGCCCAGCGGAGGCAACTGGGTGGCGAGCAGGTCGCGCCGGCCCGCGGCGTCGAGCAGCACCGCCAGCGCCGGCGCGGGCGCGGGCGGCAAGAGGAGCGAATGGAGCAAGAGCTCATAG
>JAHFDQ010000061.1 GCA_023248915.1 Archangiaceae bacterium
CTCGTCGTCTGGAAGCCATCCCTCGACAAACTCTGGTCCGTCACAGGGCTCGGTACTGTCGAGTCGTCACCCGCGCTCGACTGCACTCGAGACGGATCGGGCGTGCCAGTCCCCGGTCGCCCCGGCGTCCTCTACGTCGGGTCATCTACGACCGGGAAGCTCTACAGCTTCGTCGTCGACAGCCGAGGCATCGACACCACAGCCCCCTGGCCCAAGTACCAGCACGACCCGCGCAACACCGGCAACGCTGACACGAACCTCGCTCAGTTCGCCTGCCCGTGACACCTCGCCACGCACTCCTCGGCTGTCTCGGCCTTGCGACTCTGCTCACCGTCGCCTCCTGCGGCGCCGGCATCAAGAAGTGCTCGACCAACGAGGACTGCGGCGAGGGCGCCTACTGCGAAAATTCCACGTGCGTGCTGGCGGGCGCGCCGAACGATGCAGGTGACACTGGCCCCGACTCGGGTGTCGCTCCCGCGGACAGCGGTGTTGATGCCGACGCGGGCCTCGATGGCGGCGCGGTATTTCAGGACGCAGGCCCCGACGCCGGCCTAGAAGCCGACGGTGGCTCGGACGCTGGCATTGATGGCGGAAACGGCGCTGGGTCAGATGCCGGCATCGACGCGGGCTACGACGGCGGCGCCGACGCAGGAGCGGACGCGGGTCCAGACGGCGGAATTGACGCTGGGTTCGACGCCGGAATCGACGCCGGTCCAATCTGTAATCCCGACTGTCCAGTCTCCACCTCCTGCGTTTCCGACGGTGGCTGCGCGGCGCGGTACTCCTCTGTGACTCTGCTCACCCCGGCCACCGGGTCAATTCTCGACGGGGGCCCCACGACCGTTCTCGCCACCCTCGATCTGGCTTCCGGCCAGACTCGCGCCGACCCCTCGCAGCTTGTCCTGGCGTTGCTGCTGCCCGACGGCGGTTCAGCGCCCCCCCAGGGGCTCGTTATCGCGGACGCGGGCAGGTACTCGGGTTCGTGGGCGCCTCCGTGCTCCGGCACACTCCGCCTCACCGCCGCGTACCCTGACGCAGGCCTCGCCAGCTCTCAGGTTTCCGTCAACGTCGACCTCACGCCCCCGACCTTCACCTTGAATCCTGAGCTCGAGCTCGGTCCGCAACGCCCCGCAGACGGCGGTTTCGTCTTTGCCGACCTCGGCGGCTCGCCCAGCGCCCGCTATTGGCGCAGGGACGAATTTGCGGTCACGGAGGTTCGTTCTACCTCGACGGACGTTGACCCCGCATCGGTCATAGTCGCCGTCTCGGCCAATCCCAGTGGAACCCAGGCGACGTTCCCCGTCACTCCCATCACCCCGTGTGACGCCGGCTACTGCGGCATGGTGAAGGTGGACCTGTGGAAGCCGCCGTTCGCCGCATTCCGCGGAACAATGGACGTCGCCGTCACGGGCCGCGACCTGGTCGGCAATCAGGGCACTTCTTCGGCGAAGTCCTTCCTTCTCACGCGCTGGAAGTGGAAGTTTCGCCCGGCCATTCCTTCCCCTGTACTTTGGCCTCCAGCGTTGGGCCCAACCGGGCGCATCTACGCCGCGTTTTCGGGGCAACTCGCGACGGCTTCGACGATTGCAGCTCTCGAACCGGAAGGTTCTCTGACCTGGCAGGACCAAGTTCCCGGAACCCAAATCAGTGGCAACGTGTTCGTGGGGACGCCGGCGCTCGCAACTCCGGACTTCGTATACGCCGTCCGCCAGACTGGTGGGCTGAGCGACTACCTGGTCCGCTCAGGTGACGTCGGGGGCAATGTCTGGACCGCAATCGGCGCGACTCCGGGTGCGCCTATCGGGCCCTCGGCGTCGCTGCCGAACCCGTACGGCTCCGGCGAATGCTGGGGACATCTTACGTCATCAACCCAGGCGGTTGCTGTGTGTCCCCCGACCGGGTTCTCAGGCTCGTACTCCCATCCCTCGACTGCCCTCACGCAGGCCGACTTTGGGCTGATCGCGAACGGCTCGAAGATCTACATTGGCCAGCAGAATTTGGTGGTCCGCTCCGCGCAATTGGGCGCTTCCGGATTCACCGTGCCGGCAGGGTGGCCAGTCAGTCCAGTGGCGGTAGGCGGTCTGATGTCCCTCGCCACCGCCAGCGACCTTCTGCTTGTTCCCGGCGCCTCGCTCACGGGAATTAGCTTGTCAGGTCCCGGCGTTGCGTGGTCCGTCGGTGGGGTGGGCTATGGCGCCCCGAGCGCCGCCGGAAGAACGGCGTTCTTCTATGTCGGTAAGGGAAACTCGGATCTGATTCAACTGCGTATTGGAACGACTGTGCCGGCCAACACCTACGTCGCCGGCAAGAGGATCGTCGACTCTCCGGCCCTGGCCGCATCGCAGGTCTATGCGGTGGCCACCGACGCCGTGAGCGGAAACAGCGACCTTGCCGCACTCACACTAGGTGTCAGCCCCCAATGGACGCTTCCGGGCCTGCTCATCAAGGCGACCGCGCCGGCACTCGACTGCACCCGGCTTAACGGCACCCCCGTCCCCGGAGCCCCTGGCGTCCTCTACGTCGGCGACTCGACCGGCAGCGTCTTCTCGTTCGTCGTCGACACGGCCGGGCTCGACCCCGACGCCCAGTGGCCGAAGCTGCTCCACGATCCCCGGAACACCAACAACGCCGCGACGGACCTCACGGCGTTCGCCTGCCCCTGATCACCGCCTACGCCTTGTAGACCGCCATCACGTCCTTCAAGAGCTTCAGCGCGTCAGCCTTCGGCCGCTGGAAGGCGTTGCGGCCCATGATCGACCCGAAGCCTCCGCCGTCTCGAATCTGCTTGATCTCTTCGAGCACCGCCGCCGCGTCCTTGGCCTCGCCTCCCGAGAAGATCACGATGCGCTTGCCGTTGAACGAGCTCTGCACCACGTGCCTCACCCGGTCGGCCAGCGTCTTCACCGGAATGCCGTGCTTCTCGTACACCTTCTTCGCCTCGGCCTGCTCGAGGTGCTCTTTCGGCGGCTTCACCTTCACCACGTGCGCGCCCACCTGGCAGGCAATCTGCGCCGCGTAGGCCACCACGTCGATCGCCGTCTCTCCGTCCTTCGAGATTCCCGAACCCCGCGGGTAAGACCAGACCACCGTCGGCAGCCCGTGCTCTTTGCCCTCTGAGATCAGCTCTCTCAAGTCCTCGAGCATCGTGTTCCGCTCGCCCGACGCCGGGTAGATGGTGTACCCGATGGCCGCGCAACCCAGCCGCACCGCGTCCTTCACCGACGCCGTCACCGCCGAGCACGGTTCGGCCATCTTCGACAGGCTGTCCGAGTTGTTCACCTTCAGAATCAGCGGCACCTCGCCGGCGAACTTCGCCGCCCCCGCCTCGAGGAACCCCAGCGGCGCCGCGTAGGCGTTGCAGCCCGCCTCGATCGCCAACTGGAAGTGGTAGTCCGGATCATACCCCGGAGCGTTCGGCGCGAATGATCTCGCCGGCCCGTGCTAGAAGCCCTGGTCCACCGGGAGGATGACCATCTTCCCCGTCCCGGCCAGCGTGCCGTGGTTCAGCATGCGGGCGAGGTTGGTCAACGTGCCTGGGTTGTCCGAGGCGTACCAAGAGAGAATCTGCTTCACTCGTTCGGTGAGGGCCATGCGTTCCTCGCGTAGGGCGGGGCGCCAGGCCCCGTGCGAGTCGCGGTATAGCCGCTCGGCCGGCCGCCCGGCAAAGGCGATTCTCAGCCCTTGTTGCCTGCGTCCGCCGCCGCTTCCTTCTCGGGCTTCGGCGGCTCGCCCACCTGCAGCGGCCAGGTGCCCATCACCTGTCCCGCCACCCGGACCAGCACCTCGAACTTCCCGCCCGCCCGGGTCGGCGTCTTCTCCCAGTCGACCGTGTAGTCCGCCTCGTTGCCCACCTGGCCCCGGAAGCTCAGCTCGCCGGTCGCCTGCATCGCGGTGTCTCCCCGCGGGTCGAGGATGACGACGTCGATGGGCGCGTTCACCCGCTGCGTCGCCTTCATCCGAATCACCGTGGTGAATTTGTCCGTCGATGGAGGGTTGCCCACGATGGGAATCGCCGCGAGCGAGCCTCCCATTGGCATCGCTCCGTTCGCCGTGTGCAGGAAGGACTTGGCGTGCTGCACCCGCACCACCGAGTAGGTGACGCCGGCCGGCGTGACGGTCGGCTCGGACGCCGCCGGCTTCGCCTTCGCTTTCTGCAGGTCGGCGCCGGTCGGCAACTTGCCGAACGAGGGCAGCCCCAGGTCCATCTTCATCTTCGAGGTGCCCGCGTCCTTCGGCTTGGGCTTCTTCGCCGGACCTTCCGCGTGGGCCAGAGGGACTGCCGCGAGCAGCCAGAACACCAAGCCGAGCTTCCTCATGGTTCGATGATACCCGCGACCGGCGGGCCTGTCGGCTTTACCCCTTTGAATCGCCTCCGCCATTTGGCAGGCTCGCCGGCCGTTGAGAGCCATGCTGCCCATTCTGCCGTTGGCTCTGGCGATCACCGCCTGGCCAGGGCCGTCCCGGGCGGAGGCTCCGCTCACCCTGACAGAGCTCGTCGACCGGGCCCGCTCCAACGACTTGCGGGTCAAGGAGGCCGACGCCAACCTCCGGGTGCTGCGCGGCAAATACGACGAAGCGCGGTGGGCCTGGTTCCCGCGAATCGAGGCCAGTGTGATGGTGGCCGGCCCCACTCCCGAAGCGCAGAACGACGGCCTCGGCGGGCCTCCGCTGAGCGAGGCCACCAAGATGTACGACCTCAACTTCGGCCACGCGGGGGTGATGCTCGGCGCCGACGCCTACGGCTTTCTGCCCCTGTACACCTTCGGCAAGCTGGACGCCCTGAAGGACGCCGCGGCCCAGGGGCTGATCATCGGCGACCGATTGAGGGCGCGCGCGAAGGACGAGGCCGGGCTCCAGGCCGCGCAGGCTTTTTTCGGTTACCAGCTCGCCCGCCAGAGCCGGCGCACGCTCGACGAGACGCTGACCCGCCTGGACGACGCGACCGCTACCCTGAAGCGGCTGACCGAGAAGGAATCTCCGCAAGTCACTCAGATGGACTTACTCAAGCTCGACTTCTTCCGCAAGCAGGTCGAGGCCCGGGCGGGGGCGATCGACAGCGGGCTGGGCTACGCGCTGGCCGCCGCGCACCTGCTCTGCGGCGGAGTGCCCGGAAAGCCCGTCGAGCTCGCGGCCGTCGATCTCGCCGAACCCACCGCGACCTTGAAGCCTCTCGAGACCTACCTCGCGCTGGCCTACGAGCACCGCCCCGAGCTGATGGCCGTCGAGGCCGGCCTCGCCGCCCGCGCGAAGGAAGTGTTCATTCGCGAGCGGCTGTTCTACCCGGACTTCGGCGTCGCCGGGTTTGCCCGCTGGCGGTGGACCACCACCTCGACCCGGCAGCTCTCTCCGTTCGCGAATGATCCGTACAACGACGCCAGCGCCGGCATGGCCCTCGTCGGCCGCGCCACCTTCGACGTGTTCACCAAGGACGCCCAGCTCGACCAGTCGCGCGCCGAGCTCGAGAAGCTCTCGACCCAGCGAGACCTGCTCAGGGCCGGCATCCACCTGGAAGCCGAGAAGGCCTACGGCGAGCTCTCGGACGCGCTGGTGCGTTCGCGCGCGCAAGGAGCCGCCGAGCGCAGCGCCCGCCGCTGGGCCACGTCCGCCTCGGCCGCCTTCGACCTGGGCACCGGCGACACCCGCGAACTGGTCGACGCCTTCACGGCCTTCGCCGCCGCGTCCGCCGAGAAGCTGCGCGCCTGGCACGACTACCACGTCGGAGTTCACGTGTTCGGGCGGGTACTTGGCGCTCCGATGGAAGGTATTCCCGCGCCGGCGAAGGCCCGGGTACCCAGCCAAAGGCCTTGAATTCAGCGGCGATGGGGCCGTCGCTTGCCCTCCGCTGGGGAAGCCCGTAGAAGTTCCCCCCTCTCCCGCCCGGAGCCGCCATGCTGCCAGCCCTCATCGTCTTCGCAGTACTCGGCGGCGCTCCCGAGAGCCCCCTGGCCGTCGTCAAGGAAGGCAGCGCCCAGGTCCAGAAAATGCTCGCTGGCAAGGACGCCACCGTCGAACGCCTGGCGGCCAAGGCGGACGACTTCGTGGACTTCGCCGAGCTTGCGAAGCGGGCCCTGGGCAAGGAATGGGAAAAGCTGGCGAGGAAACAGCAGGAAGACTTTTCCCAGACGATGAAGGGGCTGCTGCGAGCTTCCTACGCCCACAAGGCGCTCAAAGACGGCCGCGGCGGCGCCAACTTCACCTTCGACTCCGAGTCGGTTTCCGGCGATGACGCCGAGGTCGTCACGACGCTGGTGCTGAAGGAAGACAAGGTTCCGGTCGTGTACCGGCTGTACCGCGCGGGGGCGAAGGGCTGGCGGGTCTACGACGTCGTCACCGACGAGGTGTCGCTGGTCGCGACGTACAACGACCAGTTTCGCAAGCTGATCGCCAGCAAGGGGTACGAGGGGTTGCTCTCGGCCCTGAAGTCGAAGCGGGCCGAGCTCGAGAAGCCGGCTGCCAGCGCCGGGACGAATTGAGGTTTCGGGGAAGGGCCGAGTCGAGGCCGTCGATCTAGACCGCCCGCTCGTACAGCCGATACGTCTTGTAGCGGCGCGCTCCCATCGACTCGATGGCGCGGTTGATCAGATCGTTGTCCTCGGCCGTCCAGCCGAGCTCTCCGCCGGTGTAGCCGAGGTCTCGCGCGGCTCGCATGGTGTCGAGGTAGAGCAGCGCGTCGATGCCCCGGCGCCGGTACCCGGGCTTCACTCCCAAGAGCAGCACCCGCAGCCGGTCGATGCCGCGCATCGCCCAGAACATCTTCGCCAGGCCAATCGGCAGCCCCCAGGTGGTGAGCCGCCCGTTCGCCGCCTTCAGCCCCACGTTCGAGTCGGGCAGGGTGAGCGAGAAGGCCACCGGTTCGTTCTTCACCTCGGCGATGAGGCACAGCTCGGGCCGCACCTGCACCAGCGGCCGAAGGCGCGCGGCGATGAGGTCGAACTCGTCTTCGTTCATCGGCACGAAGCCCCAGTTGCGCTCGAGCATCGCGTTGTAGATGCTCTTGATGCGCCGGGTTTCCTCGGCCAGGTTCTTCATGTCCAGCGGCCGCACCCGGACGCCGTCCTGCTCGCGCACCCGCTCGGCCACTCGCAACACCTTCTCGGGCGGAGCGACGTGCGTGGACAGCTCGTATGACCAGAGGTCCTTCGCCTTCCGGAAGCCGTTGCCGGTGAGTAGCGCCTCGTAGTAGCGCGGGTTGTACGGCATCATCATCGCCGGCGGCAGGTCGAAGCCTTCCACCAACAGGCCGCAGTCGTGGTTGAAGGACAGGTTGACGGGACCCATCAGGGCCTTCATGCCCTTGCGCTTCACCCAGGCCGAGGCCGCGGCGAAGAGCGCGGCGGCGGTGGCGCGGTCGTCCTCGCACTCGAACATGCCGAAGAAGCCGTACTCGGTGTTGTGGAACTGGTTGTACTGGACGTCGGACACCGCGGCGATGCGCCCGACGATCTGCCCGGCCCGCCGCGCGAGGAACAGCTCGAGCTCGGCGTGCTGGAGGAAGGGGTTCTTTCCCCGGTCGAGGAAGTCGCGCCGCTCGGCGAGAATGGGCGGCACGTAGCACGGGTCGCCCTGGTACAGCCGAAGCTGGTACTCGAGGAAGGCGTCCCGGTCGGACGGGCGCAGCACCGGTTCCACCACCACGTCGGCCGACATCATCGGCGGCGGGGCGGGGGACAGCTCGGGGGTACGGAGCGCGGTTCGCATCAGAGCCACCCTTCCTTGCGGTACCAGGCGACGGTGTTGAGCAGCCCTTCGGCCAGGGGGAAAGCGGCGGAGAAGTCGATCTCCTGCCGGGCCCGGTCGGACGCGCAGGTCCAGGCCTCGCAGCGCATCTCGCGGGCCTTGTCCCGGCTGACGATGGGCGGCGCGCCGCGGAAGCGGGCGCCGATCTCGGACCCGATGCCGGCGGCGTAGCCGAAGATCTCGGGCAGCGGAATGACGCGCGGCCGGCCCTTGCCCATCGCCGCCGACAGGGCTTGGCAGAAGTCTTCCCAGCTGTACTGGTCGGGGTCGGCCACGAAGTACACGCCTTCGGACTCGCTGCCCGGCTGCAGCGTCTTGCCCTTCGTCGACGCGGCCAGCAACGCCTCGCAGAGGTCTTCGACGTGGATGAACGAGAAGTGCTTCGGCCCCAGGCCCGCCTTCAGGTAGACGCCGAAGCGGCCCATCGCCATCAGGGGCGGCAGGTTGACGCTGTCGCCGGGGCCGTAGACGAACGGCGGCCGGACGACCACCGACGGCACCCGGTCGGCGAACTGCCGCACCGCCAGCTCGGCCGAGAGCTTGCTGCGGCCGTACATCGAGACCGGGGCGACGGCGTCCGTCTCTTTGCGGGGCTTGCCGACGGTGGCGGGGCCCGCGGCGGCCAATGACGAGCAGTAGACCAGCCGCGGCACCTTCGCCTGGCGAGCCATCGCCTGGCACAACAGCCGCGTCCCCTCGGCGTTGCCCCGGTGGTATTCCTCGGGAGTCCAGGCCTTGGTGACGCCGGCCACGTGCTGCACGCAGTCGACGCCGGCCAGCGCCTCGTCCAGCCCTTCGCCGGTGGCGAGGTCGCCGTAGGCCAGGCGCACGCCGCCGAGCTTCTCGAGCGCGGCGCGGTTCGACGACCGGCGCACCAGCGCCGTCACCGTGTGGCCGCGCCCGCACAAGAGCCGCGCGAGGTTGCCGCCGACAAAACCGCTGCCACCCGTCACCAGGAAGTGCATGGTCGCTCAACCCTGCGCCTAGACGGCGCGCTCGTAGATTCGGTACGTCTTGTACTTGCGCCCGCCCATCGACTCGATGGCGCGGTTCACCAGGTGGTTGTCCTCGAGCGTCCAGGAAATCTCGCCGCCGGTGTAGCCGAGCGACTTCGCCGCCTTCAGCGTGTCGAGGTAGAGGATGGCGTCGATGCCGCGCTTCCGGTACCCCTCTTTGATGCCGAGGGTGATCAGCCGCAGCCGGCGGATTTTCCGCGCCGCCAGCACCATGCGCAAGAGGCCCGTCGGCAGGCCGTAGTGGGTCAGCCGGCCGTTGGCCGCCTTGTAGGCGACGTTCGCGTCGGGAATCGTCATCGAGAACGCGACCGGTTCGCCTTTGACCTCGGCGAGCAGCAACAGCTCGGGCACGACGATCTGCTTCATCTCGCGCGCCATGTGATCGAATTCGTGCTCGGTCATCGGCACGAAGCCCCAGTTCTTTTCCCAGGCGGCGTTGTAAATGACCTTGATGCGCCGAAGCTCGCCCTCGAAGTCCTTCATGTTCACCGGGCGAACCACCACGCCCTCGCGGGTGCGCATCTTCTCGGCGATGCGGGCCACCTTCTCGGGGGGAGGCACGGCCGACGACAGTTCCCACGCCCAGAGATCTTTCGCCTTCACCAGCCCGCAGGTCTCGTAGAGCGCGGGGTAGTAGCGCGGGTTGTACGCCATCATCACCACCGGCGGCGCGCCGAACCCTTCGACCAGCACCGAGCACTCGTAGTTGGTCGAGAAGTTCATCGGCCCCATCATCGAACCGAAGCCCTGGGCCCTGCACCAGCCGGCGGCGGCGTCGAACAGCCCCTGCGCCACCCCGGCGTCGTCGATGCACTCGAACATGCCGAAGAAGCCGAGGCGCGTGCCGTGGAATTCGTTGTAGCGCGGATCGTTCACCGCCGCGATGCGCCCCACCACCTCGCCGCCCCGGCGGGCGAGGAACAGCTCGACCGAGCCGAACTCGAACCAGGGGTTCTTTCGCGGGTCGAGGAAGTCCTTGCGTTCCATCATCAGGGGCGGCACCCAGTTCGGGTCGCCCTGGTAGACCTTGAACTGGAACATCACGAACGCGTGGCGGTCGGCCGCCGACTGCACCGGCGTCACCGCCACGTCGAGGGCGGACGGCGGGCGCGGCGTGTCGGCGACCTGCTGCTTCTTGGCGGCGAGACCCATGGCGGTCCTTTCGAGCGAGGGGCGAGTGGCCGGCTGCTAGGCCTCGGGCGCCTTGCCGTTCTTCATGAACAGGTTGGCGCCCTTCTCGAGGATGAGGCCCGGAATCTCGGACCGCTTGTCCCACAGGCGCATCGGCGCCGACGACAGGCGCTTCAGATCGTCCGGCTGCAGGTTGGCCGCGCGCCAGGTGACCGTCTCGACCGCGTCGAACAGCTTCGCGGCCACGTCCTTCGGGGTCAGCTTCGAGATCTGCTCGAGCGAGAAGCCGCGGTCGGCCAACAGCCCGGCCGACGCCGCCGCCCAACGGCGCGAGGCGGTGTTCGAGATGACATAGGTGCCTGGGCGGGCGATCTTCACCCGTTCCCAGGTGGTCGGCCGCGTGTCGGGGATGATGCTCATCTTCCGGCCGATCTTCTCGAAGGCGTCGAGCACGCGGTCGAGCTGGTCGTCGGTGTGGGTCGCCTGGTAGCTGGTGCGCAAGAGCGCGTGGCCCGGTTCGACCGCCGGCGGGATGACCGGGTTGGTGTAGATGCCAGACTCGAACAGCGCCTTCCAGAAGCGGAAGCACTTCACCTGGTCGCCGACCAGCACCGGCACCACCGGGGTCACCGACACGCCGGTGTCGAAGCCCATCGCCCGGAAGGCGTTGTGCATCTTCTCGGCGATGTCGAGCAGGCGCGCGCGGCGCTGCGGTTCGCTCTCGATGATCTCGAGGGACTTCAGCACCGACGCCACCGCGGCCGGGGTCATCGAGGCCGAGAAGACCACCGAGCGCGCCCGGTGCTTGATGAAGTTGACGGCTTCGAACGGCCCGGCGATGACGCCGCCCAGCGAGGCGAAGCTCTTCGAGAAGGTGCCCATGGCCAAGTCGGTCTGCGCCTCGAGCCCGAAGTACTCGGCCGTGCCGCGGCCGTGCGCGCCGAGCACGCCCATCGAATGGGCGTCGTCGGTCATCACCCGCGCCTTGTACTTCTGGGCGAGCTCGACGATCTTCGGCAGGTTGCAGAGGTCGCCTTCCATCGAGAACACGCCGTCGGTGACGATGATCTTCCCGGCGTCGGGGTCGGCCGCGGCGAGCAGCTTCTCGAGGTGCTCCATGTCCTGGTGGCGGTAGCGCTTCTCTTCGCCGAAGGACAGCCGCACGCCGTCGACGAGCGAGGCGTGGTTCTGGCGGTCGGAGAAGACGATGTCGTGCCGGCCGAGGATGGCCGACAGGGTCGCGGTGTTCGTCTGAAAGCCCGTCGAGACGACCAGCGCGGCTTCGCGATTGAGGAACTTGGCGAGCTTCGCCTCGAGCTCGTCGTGCATCGCCAGCGTGCCGTTCAAGAGGCGCGAGCCCGAGCAGGTCGTGCCGAAGCGCTTGATCGCCGCGATCGCCGCTTCCTTCACCCGAGGGTCACCCGCCAGGCCCAGGTAGTTGTTCGAGCCGACCATCACCACCCGGCGACCCTCGATCTCGACTTCGGTCGAAGCGTGCGACGCCTCGATGGGCCGGAAGTACGGGTAGAGGCCGGTGGCCTTCGCGATGCGGTAGTCTTTCCAGGCGCTGCACTTGTCGAAGACGTCGCTCATGGGGAGAGCCCCTCCGTGCGGGCGGGCGCCTTGTACGGGACCGGGCGATGCGAAGTCAAGGCGCTCCGGCAGCTCTATTTCTCAGGGAAACACAAACTATTACGAGCCGTTACATTTACGAAACGGCTGAGCAGGTATCTGCGTATGTGGCGAGAGATTGCGCATGTAGTGGCTCATGAATAACGTCGATTGAGCCAGAACAGACGGATGGAAGGCCGGACCCGATTCGCGCCAGATGCTGCTCATCCGAATGGAGATTTACTCCCTCTCAATCCACACGGTTCCGCAGCGCTGGCAGCGCATCTTCGTCCCGCCCGGGAACTGCGACTCGGTGAAGAGAGGGGCCTGGCCGGTGCCCGCGTCGGGGCAGCGTGTGCAGCGGGCGCCCCGCGAGCGGACCGGGTACGCCTGTTGAAAGGGGGCGACCCCGAGCGTCTTCAGCCACTCGATCACGAACGGTTCGGTCCACTTCACGTCGAGCTCGTTCGAGGCCGTGGTGAGGCCGCGCTCGAGGGCCAGGTAATAGACCCTCAGCCGCTGCACGTGCTGGCGCATGCCGCGCCGGCCGAACTCGCGGCCCAGGGCCTTGACGTGTTCGAGCAACTGGCGACGCGGGAGCACGCGCCACATCCTGCACGCCCGTTCAGCCACGACGCAAGCGAGAAACCGCCCCGCTCGGCTATACCGTCACCCCTATGAGCTGGCTCTCGCGCCGCGTGGCAGGTTTCCCGACGACGGTCTTCTCGGAGTTCTCGGCGCTGGCCACCCGTCACAAGGCGGTCAACCTCGGCCAGGGCTTCCCCGACTTCGACGGGCCGGACGAGATCAAGGAAGCCGCCTGCCGGGCCATTCGCGGCGGCGTCAACCAATACGCCGTCGGGGCCGGGGCCCAGGCGCTTCGCGGCGCCATCGCCCAGCACGCCCGCCGCTTCTACGGCCAGGAAGTCGACCCGGACACGATGGTGACCGTCACCAGCGGCGCGACCGAGGCGCTCTTCGACGCGGTGATGGGGCTGGTCGACCCGGGCGACGAGGTGATCGTCTTCGAGCCCTTCTACGACTCGTACGTGGCGAGCATCGAGATGGCCGGCGGCGTCGCCCGCTTCGTGCTCCTGCGCCCTCCCGATGCGACGCACCGCGCCTGGTGGTTCGACGCCGCCGAGCTCGAGGCGGCGTTCGGCGCGAAGACGAAGCTGGTCGTCGTCAACACCCCCCACAATCCGACGGGGAAGGTGTACACGCGCGGCGAGCTCGAGCTCATCGGCCGGCTCTGCGAGCGCCACGGCACGGCGGTGCTGGCCGACGAGGTCTACGAGCACATCGTCTTTTCTCCCGCCCGCCACCTTCGGGTCGCCACCTTGCCCGGCATGGCCGAGCGCACGCTGACGGTCTCGAGCGCGGGGAAGAGCTTCTCGTTCACCGGCTGGAAGATCGGCTGGGCCATCGGCCTGCCGGCGCTGCGCCAGGCGGTGCAGCAGGCCCACCAGTTCGTCACCTTCGCCTCGGCGGCGCCGCTGCAGGCGGCCGTCTCGGAAGCGCTGGCGCTGCCCGACGCCTACTTCACGAAGCTGTCCGCCAGCTACCGCGCCAAGCGCGATCGCCTGGTCGCGGCGCTTTCGGCGGCGGGCCTTACCCCGATGGCTCCTGAGGGCTCGTACTTCGTCATGGCCGACACCTCGCGGTACGCCTTCGAGGACGACTTCGCCTGCTGCCGCTTCCTCACCCGCGAGGCGGGGGTCGCGGCGATTCCTCCGTCCGCCTTCTACGGCGAGGCCCACCGGCGCGAGGCGCGGCACCTGGCGCGCTTCGCCTTCTGCAAGACGGACGCGCTGCTCGACGAGGCGGCAACCCGCTTGGCGCGCCTTCCCGAGCTGGCGTCCAGGCGCTGACGACTCGCCGTTGCGGCGGCGGGGAAGCCGGTGCACCATGCGCCGCATGGCCCGCCCCTCCAAGAAGAAAGCCGTCCGGCGCGTCGCGGCCCGGCGCCCGTCCCCAGCCACCCGCTCCGCCAAGCCTTCTCCCGGACGCCTGTACGATGCCGCGGCGTCGAAGCGCGTCGCCGCCGACGTCGCCCGCTGGACGGCCGAGGTGCTCGCAAAGGGGTTGGCCAAGACGCCGCTGCGCCGCCCGCGCTACGAGACCGACTCGGGCATTCCGGTGCCGGCTGTCGTCACCGCCGCCGACCGGGCCGCCGAGTCACCCGACGCGCTCGGGCTACCGGGAGAGTTCCCCTTCACCCGCGGCGTGCAGCCGACGATGTACCGGGGCCGCCTGTGGACGATGCGCCAGTTCGCGGGCTTCGGGTCGCCGGCCGACACCAACGGCCGCTTCAAGTACCTCATCGGCCACGGCATGACGGGGCTGTCCACCGCCTTCGACATGCCCGCCCTGATGGGCTACGACGCCGACCACCCGATGAGCCTGGGCGAGGTCGGCAAGGAAGGCGTGGCCGTCTCGTCGCTGAAGGACTTCGAGATCCTCTTCGACGGCATCGCACTCGACAAAGTAACTACGTCGATGACCATCAACGCCTCGGCCATCGTCGCGCTCTGCATGTACATCGCGGTCGGCGAGCAGCAGGGCGTGCCGATGGCGAAGCTGGGCGGCACCATTCAGAACGACATGCTGAAGGAGTTCATCGCCCAGAAGGAATGGGTGGTGCCCCCGCGCCCGGCGGTGCGCATCGTCATCGACATGATCGAGTTCTGCGCCAAGCACATGCCGAAGTGGCACGCGGTGTCGATCAGCGGGTACCACATTCGCGAAGCCGGAGCGACGGCGGTGCAAGAGCTCGCCTTCACCCTCGCCGACGGCATCGGCTACGTCGAAGAGTGCGTCAAGCGCGGCATGGACGTCGACGCCATCGCGCCGTCCTTGTCCTTCTTCTGGGACGTGCACAACGACTTCTTCGAGGAAGTCGCCAAGTTCCGCGCGGCCCGGCGCATCTGGGCGCGGGTGATGCGCGACCGGTTCGGCGCGAAAGATCCCCGCTCGATGCAGCTTCGCACCCACGCCCAGACCGCCGGGGTGTCGCTGACCGCGCAGCAGCCGTACAACAACGTGGTGCGCACGGCGCTGCAGGCGCTGGCGGCCGTGCTGGGCGGCACCCAGTCGCTGCACACCAACTCGCTCGACGAGACCTACGCCCTGCCGACCGAAGGGGCGGTCACCCTGGCGCTGCGCACGCAGCAGATCATCGGCTACGAGTCGGGGGTGGACCGGGTGGTCGACCCGCTCGCGGGCAGCTACTTCGTCGAGTACCTCACCGACGAGACCGAGGCGCGGGCGATGGACTACCTGCGCCGCATCGACGAGATGGGCGGCATCATCCGCGCGGTCGAGGAACAGTACCCGCAGAAGGAGATCGGCGAGAGCGCCTACCGGTACCAACGCGAGATCGAGCAGGGCGACCGGGTGATCGTCGGAGTCAACGCCTTCAAGTCCGAGAAGGACGCTCCGATGCAGCTCTTGAAGATCGACGAGAAGGTGCGCGACGAGCAGGTCGCCCGGCTGGCCGAGGTGCGCGCGAAGCGCGACGGCCGGGCGGTGAAGGCGGCCCTGGCGAAGGTCGAGGCGGCGGCTCGGGGCACCGACAACCTCATGCCGCCGGTGCTCGAAGGGGTGAAGGCCTACTGCACGCTGGGTGAAGTCTGCGACGTCTTCCGGAAGGTGTGGGGCCAGTACCGCGAGGGCGGTGCATTCTGAGCGTCGCGCGCTAAGCTGCGCGGCGCCGCTCATGCCGACGCTGCGCTACTACTGCCTGTTGCTCACCGACGGCCAGCGGCCCGAGCTCGGCGGTTCGGCCGACTCGGGGTTCCAGATCGTCGAGTTGGGCGAGGTGCCGCGCTTCGCCGAGCAGCCCGACTTCTTCGGCCCCCACGCCGAGGAAGCCGGCCCCGCCTTCGACGAGGCCAAGGCGGCCTTCCTGTTCTACGGCTATCGGCCAGCGCGGCGCGAAGCGGGCGCCTTCTTCGGGGCAGCCCACGCCCAACTGGCGCGCGCGGTCGCGGGAATGCGCGGGCTGGGCGTCGACGTCCTGCGTATGTGGCCTTTTCCGCTGCGCGAGGCGCGCGAATTGCCCGAAGACCCGCTGGCCGAAGATCTCTTCTCGGTCGGGTTCCAAGAGCGGCCCGGGGGAGGCTTCCGGGCCGAGACGTTCGGCCTGGCGAAGCTCGACCAGCGCGAGGTGTCGTTCGACTTCCGGGGGCGAGACCTCGTCGACGAGGCGTCGGTCCTGTGCGCGCGGCTCGTCGAGTACACCCTGGGCCAGTCCGGCCGGGTCGAGCACGGCCAGGCGCTGAGCTTCGGCTTCGACCGGGTGGGGTTTCGCGCGGTCGAAGGGCACGACGCCGGCGGTTCGCTGCGCGGCTGGCACCCGGTTTTCGTTCAGCGGGCGCTGCCCGAGGCTGTCTTCCCCGGCGTCGGCCGGCTCGAGGTGAACGCCTTCGAGCCGATGTCCGAGCGCACAGCGCCCGACCTCACCGACGCCCTGCGGCGGTCCTTCGAGCAGCGGCTGGTGGTGGGCGCGCTCGAGTCTCCGCTCGGGACTCCCCACCAGAGCACGCTGGTGCGCGCGTGCCTCTGCGCCGGGGGGGAGCAGGGGCTGTGCGGCTTCCGCGAAGAGCCCGCCAGCGTGCGCGACAGCGGCTGGACCTTCGTCTGCGCCCGCCCGCCGCCCGGCCCCCACGAGATTGGCGTGGGGCCGCTGGGCGCGCTGGTGCG
>JAHFDQ010000381.1 GCA_023248915.1 Archangiaceae bacterium
GCGGTGCGCCCGCGAGCTCGGCCTGTGACACTTCGTCGGCGAAAGTCAGCACCGACCCCAGCTTCTCCGCCTCGTCCCGCGAAGCGTCGCCACCGCCAAGGCTTCCCAGGTCACGCAGAATTGCCCCGAGCGACCGGTACAGGTCGGGGCGCGGGTCGAGGTAGGCCCCGGCTCGCGCGCTGGCCAGCTCGCGAGGCACGCCTTCCTCCGGCCAGATCACGGGCGGACGGGGCGTCGAGAGCGTGTCGTGGCGAAGCTCGGCCCACGAGGCAGCGGCGGCGACCACCTGTCGCGCCCTCCAAGCGTCGGTCCGGGCAAAGGCGGGAACCGCTTCTCCCGCCGGAGCCAGAGCGCACCGAAGCACGTCGAGCCACCGCGCGTAGAGCCCAACGGCCGGGCGGAGCTGCGCGTCGCCGTGATCGGCGGGTTCGCTCGCACCCGTCGTACCGGCAGCTCCCGTCGCCAATTTCGACCCCGTCATGCCAGGCGCGCCAGTCACGCCTGCCGTGCCCACCGCGCCGGCCGCTCCCGTCACGCCTGCCACACCCGTCGCTCCCGTTACGCCCGGTACGCCCGTCATACCCGTTGCGCCCGAGGCTCCCGTCACGCCCGGAATGTCCGCGGATTCCGTTCGGCCCGAGCGAAGTCGAGGGCCCCCGTCTAGCTCCCCCTCACTTCGCGCCGGTTGAGGGGCCCCTTCGGGTCGCCCGGCATCCGATCCACCGCCCTCCGAACGCAGCGCCGCGATCAGGTCGAGGCTCGACGGCAGCCCATCGGTTCGGGTGCCGGCTGCTCGACTCAGGGCCTCCGAGTCGGGCAGGGGCGCGGCACCGAGAAGGCTCCACTCCTCTATACGCGCCAGGCCCTGTGCGGGCGCATCCAAGCTGCGCAGGCGCAGCCCGGACGCCAACGACGAGAGCAGGTCCGCAGGCATCGCCTCCGGCCACTCCGGAACCCCCGGCGGCAACAACGCTGAGAGCTCGGCGAGGCCGGTCCCTTCCCGAGCGCCCGACAGGGACTCCCGCAGCTCGACCACGCGCGCGAGGTGACTTCGCGTCGCGGAGTCCACTGCGCGCACCAGGTCCAGACCGCGCGACAGGCCTTCGGGGCTGCCCAGATCGAACGCGCAGGACGAGTACAGCTCTGCCGCCTGGGAGTAACCCGCCAGTGCCCAACCGACGTAGCGCCCACGAGGGGCAAACCGTGCGCCGTCCATCGGCTTCGGGCACGCGGGGGAATCAATAGAACCCGCGCCAGCCCGAATCGCCGCAGCCACGGGCGCTACGTCATCGGCCAGCCGGGGGTCCACGCGCAGGGCCGGCCTCAAGAGCGCCAGCGGCACCGCGTGGTACAGCGCCAACCGGCGCAGTCGCGGCTCGACCACGCCTTCGCGCGGGAATGCGGCGAGCGCCCGCTCGAGCCCTGACGCCGCGAAGGCGGTCAATTCCGGCACCGCGACGCTGCGTTCGGCAATGCCCGCGAGCTCGTCGAAGCGAAGCCGCGCAAGATGGAGGAACAGGTCAACGCTGTAGAAGCTCGGCACCCCCTCGTAGGCGTTGCGGGCGTACACGCCGAAGAGAGGTTCGGCGCGCCCGGCGACGACGGCCGAACCGTCCTCCTCGAGCGCCTGCCAGACCGCCCGAGGCAGCGGGCGAGCCCGCTCCGAGCGAAGCGCGGCCGCTATACCCGCCCGTTCCCGAGCCGCGGCTGCCCCGGCGGCGATTCCTGCCGTCACGCCCACGCGCTCCCTCGCGGCGGCGGGCGGACCGACTGTCGTTGCGGCGGCGCGAACCACGCCCTCGCGCAGTCTCGCGGCAGTCTCGCTCCCGTCGGGCGGGGAGGCATTGACGAACAGCGCGAGGGCAATTGCCAGCATGCGCGCTCATCTTGCCCGGCGGATGCCTTTCAGGCCGCGAAAAACCTTCGCGCCGGTTCGCGCGCGCGCAACGCCTGCACTCGCGACCGGACGCCCGGGGCTGGCGCCCTGGCACGCCGCCTGCTCGGCATGCCCTCGTGCGCCACACCTTCCCATGCCACGCCGCGCGCGCGGCGCTCTTGCCAGCCTTCCTCGGGAGCTGCGTCTCGGGCCCCACGTCGAGGCCGCCCGCTCCTCTGCCGCCTCCCTCGCCAGCGACGATTCAGGCCCTCGGCTACTCCGACGTGGTGCAGTACGGCACCGAGCTGGCCCACCGGCAGGGGTACGACGTCGAGTTCTTCGAGGCCGTTCCGGTGGGCCGAAACCTGTGGCGAGTGCGGTTCGGCCTGGGGGCGCGCGGCTCGGGGCGGCTGCTCGAGGTCGAGTTCGACGCCGCCAGCCGAAGGTTGGTCAGCACCGTCGAGCTTCAGGAAGTCGCCCGGAAGGTGGGGCCCGACCGGCCGGCCGGCACGATCGCCGACGCCGGAGTCCAGTCGGGGCCCGGCCCGTAGCCCGACCGACGCGGCGTTCAGTGCTGGGGTAGAAGCTGTACGTGCCTCACCCCTCGCTCCTCGACGCCCTCGTGCTCGGCACCGACTCTGGGCGCGAAGAAGCCGAAATGGCGCTGGCCGCGGTGCTCGACGCAGGCGACGCCCGACGTCTGGCCAAGCTAGCCCGAGAGGCCCGCTCGAGCGGTGTGCGCCAGGCGGCGGTCCGGTCGCTCGGCAGGGGGCGCGCGGGCACTCGAGGCTTGCAGGGGGTGCTACTCGACGCTCTGCGCGACACTTGCGAGAGTCCCCTCGTTCGGGCCAGGGCGGCCGAGGCCCTGGGCGCATTTCCCACCCGCGGTTTCCTTGCCGGGGAAGCGCTGGTCGAGGCGCTGGGCCACCCCGACCCGGAACTCAGAGTGGCGGCCGCCCGCACGCTCGCGCGTCTGCGCTTCCGCGCGGCGCTCGGGCCTCTCGCAACCCTCGCCGCGGAAGATCGGCGCTGCTGCCCTGGAGCAGGTCGCGTCTGCGATGAGGCGCGCCGTTCCATGCGGCGAATCCGGTCGGCCCACGACTAGGCCGAAACCGCGCCGAAAGGTGCGCTCGCGCCGTGCAGCCTCGAATCGCCGGGCCGTCTACTCCGGCAGAGGCTGCGGACCAGGGACGATTCCCGCGATATCGGGGTCTTCGCCGTTCGGGTCGACGCTCGGCCGACTCGCCTTTTCCTTCTTGCGCTCCAGCCGCTCGGCGTCCTTCGTCTTCTTCCGCTCGAGCCGGGTCAGTTCCTTCTGCCTCTTCGAGAGCCCGGGGTAGGACATGTGGGTGCCTCCTGTGCGGATACCAAATACGAGGATTTGCGGCCGAGCGCCAGCACCCTTCGCCGGAAAAGCCTTGCGGGCGGAAGCACGACAGCCGACCAAACTGGCTGTAGGCTTGAGGACAAGGTTCTTGCCGCCATGAAACTCGAGCTTCGAGAGCTCAACGGTACCGAGACGGTTCTCGTTCCCGAAGAGGGCCTCACCTTCGGCCGAGCGGGCGGCAACGCCCAGCATTTGATACGCGATGCGGGGGTGTCGAAACGCCACGCGCGCATCTGGGGCGAAGGCGGTTCGTGGTTCCTCGAAGACCTCGGGTCGTCCAACGGGACGATCTTCGAGGAACAGCGCATCACCGAACCCATCGAGATTCTGCCCGGAGACGTCTTCGCCTTCTCGAAGGTGAAGTTCGAGGTGGTGCGGGTGGTGGACGGCCCGGCCCCCGCGAACGGCGCGAACGGGGCCGGCGGGCCCAGCCAGGACGTCGACTCGGCCGTCCAGGCGAAGGGCGCGAGACCGCCGTCCGGTTCGGTCGGGAAGGAGGCCACCGCGTCGAAGCCGTCCCGGATTCCGGCGAAGCGCGACGCGGCCAAGGCCAAGCGGGCCGCCGCCGAAGCGGAAGGCCAGGAAGAAAGTCCCGAACCCAAGAGCGCTGCCCAGCTTCCGGGCGTCGTGCTCTCGGCGATCGCGTTCTACCTGGCCGCGATTCCGTTGCTCTTGATCAACCCCCTGCACGCCGTGCGCAAGGGCATCGAGAATCAGCGACATGCCGCCAAGGGGCCGATCGAGCTCGTCGGCTACGCGATTCCGCCGCTGCTCTTGAGCGCGCTCTTGGGGTCGTTCGCGGCCGGTATCGCGGGGGCCGTGCGCGGGGCTTTCTCTCTGGCGAGCTTCTTCCCCGTCGTCTCGATCATCGTCGCCTTCATCGGCGCCGTCATCGCGGGCTTGGTGTGGCACCCGGTGCTCCGGTGGGTGGTCGACTTCTTCAAGGGCACCTCGACCGACCGGTCGCGCACCAACTTCTTCCTGATGACCATGACCGGGTCGGCGGCGCTGGCCGTGCCGAACGCCCTGGGAGTGCTGCTGTCGCTGGTGCAGTTCCGCCTCATCGGGCTGGTCGGCGTCTTGCTGACGGCGGTCGCCTCGCTGGCGATGGCGTTCATCACCTACTCCTGGTTCGCCCACTTCGAGGTGGTGAAGTGGTTCCGGACCCTGCTGCTCGTGCTCGGCGGGCTTTCGGTGGTCGGCGCGGTGGCCCAGGGCGCCACCGTCCTGACGTCGCCGGCGAAGACCACGAGCACCGCCGTCGCCAGCGAAGGGTCAGATTCCAGCAGCGACAGGGACTCGGCGGTCGAGTCCGCGAAGAGCTCGGAAGACGTGAAGGGCACTTCTGAGAAGACCGGGGAAGACGCGAAGAAGCGCCCAGACGACGGCAAGGGCGCCGCGACGAAGTCGGCGGCCGAAACAAAGGCGACCGCCGACGACTCCAAGTCCGCACAGGAAAAGGCGGCCGCCGACGCGAAGGCCCGCGCTGAGGAAGCCAAGGCGGCCGAGGCGGCCAAGCGCGCATCCGACGTCAAGACCGTGGCCGAGACGCAAGACCGGTCGGCCCGCACCCAAGACACCGATGATTCGCCCTCGGCCGCGCAGCCCCGCGCCCCGCAGGCCCGCATCGAGGGCACCGGGTTTCCCGCGTGGAAGGCCCGGCGCGAATTCATCGAAAAGAAGATCGCCGACGACCCGACGCTCTTGACGTCGGTGGCCGGCCTGAAGCCGCTCTACCAGGCGGTGCACCTGCGGCAGTACGAGGTCGAGGGCAAGTTCGGGAGGCTGACCGCGAGGAAGCCCGCCGACGCCGTGCTGAACGGCCACCTGCGCGACATCGAGCTGTTCGAGAAGACCAACGGCGACATGACCAAGCTGTACCTGAAGCTGCGAAACCGCTGAGCCGTCCGGCGCGCGCTACCCCGGGGCCACGTCGGGCGAAGGTCCTCCGGCCGCGATGCCACGCTTCAGCGGGCGGTTGAAGGCCCAGATGCAGCCCCCCGCGAACAGCCCCAGCATCGCGAGGAGGAAGAAGAAGCCCTCCTTCGACATCGTCTCGTAATAGATGCCGATGTAGCCGGAGAGGTAGTTGCCGAAGAAGCTCGACAAGAACCACATGCCCATCATCATCGAGACGATGCGGGGCGGAGAGACCTTGACCACCAGCGACAGCCCGATGGGCGACAGGTAGAGCTCGCCGATGGTGAGAATCAGGGTAGTCCACACCAGCCACCAGACGCTGCCACGCCCGCCGCCGATGGCCTTGGCGCCGGCGATCATGACGAAGAACGAGACACCGAGCAGCAGGCACCCGATGGCCATCTTACTGACGCTGGAAGGTTCCTTCCCGCGCTTGGCCTGCCAGCGCCAATAGCGGTCGAGCACCGGAGCGAAGAGGATGATGAAGATCGGGTTGAACGACTGATACCAGCTCGAAGGGACGTTCCAGCTCACCCCGGGCAAGAGCCTCCAGTCGGTGTTGTCGTCGGCCCAGAGCTGCATCGTGTTGCCCTGCTGCTCGTACACACCCCAGAAGACGATGTTGAGCACGCACAGCACCACCAGGGCGATGACCCGGGTCCACTCGGCGCGGGTGAGGGGTTGGGCCGGTTCCGCCTCTTTCGCACGCTGTGCCGGGAGCACTTCCGGAGCCAGGAAGCGCGCCCCCCAGAGGTAGACCACCAACCCCGCCGCCATCCCCACGCCGGCGGCGGCGAAGCCCCAGTGCCAGCCGACTTCCTGCCCGAGCGTGCCGCAAACGAACGGCGCCAGGAGCGCACCCAGGTTGATGCCCATGTAGAAGATGGTGAAGGCGCCGTCGCGGCGGTGGTCGCCGTCCCGGTACAGCGCACCGACCTGCGTCGAAACGTTCGGTTTGAAGGCGCCGTTGCCGAGGATGAGCAACAGGAGCGCCGGAATGAAGAGGTGCTCAGAAGCCATCAGGAAG
>JAHFDQ010000062.1:0-11662 GCA_023248915.1 Archangiaceae bacterium
TCGAATCGAGCAAATCAAGCGCGAGATGAAGGCCGCCACCAGCGACTACGACAAGGAGAAGCTGCAGGAACGGCTGGCCAAGCTCTCGGGCGGGGTAGCGGTCATCCGGGTGGGAGCGGCGTCCGAGGCCGAGCTCAAGACGCGCAAGGACGCGTTCGACGACGCCATCAGCTCGACCAAGGCGGCGGTCGCCGAGGGCATCGTCCCTGGGGCGGGGCTCGCCTACCTGCGGGCGATTGGGCCCCTCGAGCAGGAAGAGGTGAAGGTCGAGGGAGACGAGCGCACCGGGCTGCGAATCCTCGAGCACGCCCTGTCGGTGCCCACCCGGCAGATCGCCGAGAATTCTGGCATGGACCCGGGGGTGGTCGCCGACCGCATGCGCACCGGCACCGGGCCGACCGGCCTGGACGCGTCGCGCGGCGTGTATGTCGACCTCGTCGAGGCCGGCATCATCGACCCGACCAAGGTGGTGCGGGTGGCGCTCGAAAACGCGGTGTCGTCGGCGAGCGTGCTCTTGCTCACCGAGGCGACGCTGACCGAGATTCCCGAGCCTCCGGCGCACGCGCCCCGACCCTCGCTCGGGCAGTGAGGGGAGCCCCCGAGGACCGCCCGCCGCTTCAGGAAGCGACGCCGCGATCGAGCGCCGTCAGCAACCGGTGCGGCACGACCAGGTTCCACCGCCCCAGGTAGCGGTCGCCCTTCGCCCGCATCCGCCGGTCGAAGTAGCCGGGCGACCTAGGGCGCAGCCGCTCGAGCAGGTCGAGTTGACGGGACGTCGTGCCGGGCAGGTTCTGGAGGAAGACTCCGAGCCTGGCGGCCCCGAGGCGATTCCCGAGGCGGCGCGCGTACTCGACCATGAAGTCCCGGTCGACCGGCCCCGCGGTCCGGAAACAGCGCCAGGCGGCTACCGGCCCCGGCCCGAGGTCGAGCCGGTCGAGGACGTCCACCAAAGCCCGCTCGCGGGTCGTCACCTTCAGCGCCTGGCCCGAGCGTTCGACGTCGATTATTCCCGCCCAGTGGCCGCCCTTCGGGGGAACCACGGGGAGGTACGCCACCTCGTTGTACACGAACCGGCTCACCCGCTCGTCGGTCAGGAAGGACATTCCGTACCCGAGCCCCGTCAGCCCGTGAAAGGAGAGCGCTCCGTCGTAGGCGATGACCGCGTCCGGCGCGAGCCGGCTCCCCAGCACCCAGGGGTCAATCGGCCCGGACCCGGCCGCGTACAGGCCCCGCCGCAGGTTCCTGATTCGCCCGGTGCCCACGTGGTAGCTGAGCAGCGCCGAGGTGGTCCCGTGGCTCCGACCCCCGGCCCCGTGCGCGGCGAGGAATTCGTCGAACCGGAACACCGGGTGCTGAGCGATGAAGTCGGAGGGCTTCATGGGCTGCCGCTGCCCGGAAATCGGCAAGCTTCGGGTCCGCCTTGGTCGTGCCTTGCTCATGATTCCTCCCAATGAAGTTACCGGGTACGGAGCGGTTCCGGGCAGCTACCCCTGCCGGCCGATTTTCGCTGCCATTGCTCATGACGTAAATGGTAGACTACATGTTGTCTATATAATACGTATAGAGCAAGTACCTCTGGAAAACTCCCCGAGAGGGTGGCCTGCCCGGGGCGCGTGCCCGACTTCGCGCGTACGCTCGAGCCGGTGCTCCGCGCGCGGACCTGCGGGTCGCCGGCCGCTTGGCCGTCGCGCGGCCTAACGCAACGGGGCGACGAGCCCTACCCGGTCGCTCCGCGCACCAGCTCATCGCCGACGACGGCCCCGTCGGCCAGCCGCACGATGCGGTCGCCCACGGCCGCGGCGTTGGCGTCGTGGGTCACCATCACCACGGTGAGGTTGCGCTGGCGCGTCGCGTCGCGAATGAGACTGAGCACTTCGGCCCCGGTCTTCGAGTCGAGATTGCCGGTGGGTTCGTCGGCGAGCAGCAGCGCCGGCTCGGTGAGTAGCGCGCGGGCGATGGCCACCCGCTGCATCTCACCGCCAGACAGCTCGTCGGGCCGGTGGTGGTGGCGTCCCTTCAGGCCGACGGTCTCGAGCAAGGCCTGGGCTTTCTGCATCACCTCGGGTCGGGGGCGCCCCGACAAGAGCGCGGGCAGGCCCACGTTCTCCACCGCGGTGAGCGTCGGCAGCAGGTTGAAGAACTGGAACACGAAGCCCAGCCGGTCGCGGCGGAACTCGGACAGCGCGGTGTCGGCCAGCAGCGAGATTTCCCGGCCGTCGATGGCGATGGAACCCGAGGTCGGCACGTCGAGCGCGCCGAGCAGGTTGAGCAGGGTGCTCTTGCCCGACCCCGACGGCCCCATCACCGACAGGAACTGGCCGCGGGGAACGGACAGGGAAGCGTCCGAGAGCGCCCGGACCTCGGTCTTGCCCCGGCGGTACACCTTGGTGACGCCCCTCACCTCAATCATTGCCGCCGTTCTAGCCCGAAGCGGGGACGAGGGTGTGGCTTCCGTTCACCCGGAGCGTGGCGAAGCGCGGTCGAGGGGCCGCTCTCGACTCCGCTCGAGCTGAACGGACGGCTCGGGCCGAACGGGAGGCGAGGCTCTCGACTTCCGGCCGGCGTGGTGCGGCACGGGCGCCGGTCCCGACAGAAAATTCGCTGCCGGCCGATGCCGCCGCGAGGAAACTGGCGGGGCCTTTCGTTAGACATCTCGGGGGGTTGACGAGCGCCACCACCCTGCTGAACGGCCCGCCCGTTGGCTCAGACCGTGCTAACGGAGCCCGTTCCCCGTCCACCCGGAGCCTACCCGCATGACGCTGAACCCGTGGTTGGTCGCCGTCGCCGTCGCCTCGACCCCTGCCGCCACCCGAGCGGCCCCCGAAGAACGCGTCGACGCTTTCCTGGCGCACCGGGGAGCGAGCGGCACGCCGACGCCGACCCGCACCCTCGCGCGGCTGGCGACGGTGGCCCACGCCGAGCCCCGCCTCGGAGTGCCCACCTTCGTCTGGGCGGCGCGCCCGGGCCCCGTCACCCGGGCGGTGCTGGGCGACCTGTCGGGTCTGCGACCTGAGGTGGCGGCGCGGCGCCACCTGTTCGAGCTTGCCGAGCTGTACCGTTTGCGAGCCGAAGACGTGGCCGCGGCGAGGGTCCGCTCGGTGCACGACACCGGCTTCGGCGGCCTCATCGTCTCTTTCCGCCAGGAAGTCGAAGGCTACGACGTCTTCCGCTCGGACCTGGCGGTGCTGATGAACCGCGAGCACGAGCTGATCGCCATCTCGGGCTACTTCGCGCCCGGGGCCGCGGGCCAGAAGGACTGGGCGCGGCGCTTCCATCTCGCCGCGCCGACCACGGCGTCGCTCGCGCTCGAGGCCTCGACCGGAGCGAACGTGGACCCGTCGCTCTTCAAGGCCGTCCCCGGCGATTTCGGGGGCTACTCGAAGCTCCAACTCGACCCAGCCCTCTCCGCGCGGCTGAAGCAGGCGCCCCTCATTCCCCTCAGGACCCGGCCGGTGTTGTTCCGGACGGCCCGCGCGCTGTTGCCCGCCTACTACGTCGAGGTCAAGACCGGGTCGGCGGACAGCGCCGGCTCGCGCTACTTCTCGTACGTCATCTCGGCAGCCGACGGCCAACTGCTGTTCAAGAACGACCTGACCCACTCCGCGACCTTCTCCTACCGAGCCTGGGCCGACCCGGCCGCGCCCTACCTGCCGGATGACGGCCCGCAGGCCACCGCCGGCTCGCCGCACCCGACCGGGCTGCCGGACGGTTACCAGGCGCCGTTCGCGGTCGCGCCGTTGGTGACGCTCGAGCACGCCGGCCTGAGCACCCAGGACCCGTGGCTGCCCGCGGGCGCCACCGCCACCACCGGCAACAACGTCGACGCCTACGCCGACTTGGGCTCGCCCGACGGCTTCAGCGCCGGCGACCTGCGCGCCGAGACCACTTCCGCCGGAGCCTTCGACTACTCCTACGACGTCGCCCTGGCCCCGGGTGCGAACGCCACCCAGCAGAAGGCGGCGGTGGTGAACCTCTTCTACGCCAACAACTTCTTCCACGACTGGTACTACGACTTCGGCTTCGACGAGGCGTCGGGCAACGCCCAGACGTCGAACCTGGGGCGCGGCGGCCTCGCCAACGACTGCCTGCTCGCCGAAGGGCAGGACTACTCCGGGCGCGACAACTCGGACATGCAGGTGCCGGCGGACGGGGCGAACCCCACCATGCAGATGTACGTCTTCACCGGAAACGGGACGCGGGTGCTCTCGGTGACCAGCCCGCCAGCGGTGGCGGGAACGAAGACGTTCGGCCTGGCCGACTTCGGCCCGACGGCCTTCGACGTCGCCGCCGAGCTCGTGCTGGTGGACGACGGCACCGCTCCGACGTCCGACGCCTGCCAGCCCGCGGTGAACACCACTGCCCTGGCCGGCAAGGTGGCGCTCGTCGACCGGGGCACCTGCACCTTCCAAGAAAAGGCGGCGGCGGCCCAGGCGGCGGTCGCGGCGGCCGTCCTCATCGCCAACAACCAGCAGGGCGGGCCGATGCCGCTCTACGGCGGCGACCCGTCCATCACCATCCCCGTGATGTCGGTCAGCCAGGCGACCGGCGCGGCGCTCTCGGCGCAGCTCACGGCCGGCACAGCGGTGATGGTGCACCTGTCGTCCACCGCCGGCGTCGACCGCGACGGAACGCTCGACACCGCCATCGTCGCCCATGAGTGGGGCCACTACATCTCGAACCGGCTCATCGGCGACGCCAACGGCCTTTCGAACGGCCAGGGCTGGGGCATGGGCGAGGGCTGGGGCGACTTCCACTCGCTCCTGATGGTGGTGCGGGCCACCGACGCGGCCGTCCCCGCCAACGCCAACTGGACCGGCGTCTACGCCCTGGCCACCTACACCTCGAGCGGCGGCGGCAACAACGGCTACTACTACGGCATCCGCCGCGTTCCCTATTCCACCGACTTCACCAAAGACCCGCTCACCTACAAGCACATCCAGGACGGGGTGGCGCTGCCGTCGACGGTGCCCATCGCGTTCGGGGCGGACGGGTCGAGCAACTCCGAGTCGCACTCGTCCGGCGAGGTGTGGGCCACCATGCTGTGGGAATGCTACGCCGCGCTCCTGTCGGCCTCGCCGCGGCTCACCTTCCAGGAGGCGCAGTACCGGATGAAGAGCTACCTGGTGGCCGGTTACAAGCTGACGCCCGACGTCCCCACGTTCCTTGAAGCCCGCGACGCAGTGCTGGCGGCGGCGCTGGCCGCCGACTCGGCCGACTTCGTCGCGCTGGCGCAGGCCTTCGCCCGGCGCGGTGCGGGCGTGGGGGCAACCGGCCCCGACCGGGCGTCCTACGACAACGTCGGCGTGGTCGAGAGCTTCGTGTCTGGCGGCGACCTCGAGCTGGTCAACGCCACCCTGAGCGACTCGGTCAGCTCGTGCGACGACGACGGGGTGCTCGACAACACCGAGACCGGCCGCCTCACCGTGACGCTGAAGAACACCGGCACCGCCGCGCTGGCCGGCACCACCGCCACGGCCTCGTCGGCCGAGCCGGCGCTGGTGTTCGCCAACGGCGGTCAGCTCACGTTCCCCGCCACCCAGCCCTTCGAGGTGGTGACCGCCACGCTCGAGGTCGGCCTCTCGGGAGTGTCGGGTTCACGGCGCGTTCCGGTGACGCTTGCCTTCACCGACCCGGGCCTGGCCGTGCCGCGCACCGTGACCGCGACCTTCGTCGTGCGCCTCAACTACGACGACCTCGCGGCCACGTCGGCCACCGACGACGTCGAGAGCCCGAAGACGCACTGGACGGTGGCGCACGACGCGCAGCTCGACACCTCCGAGCCCTTCCGCCGCGTCGAGGACGCCGACGGCGCCCACTGGTTCGGGCCCGACCCGGCTGCGACCTCTGACCAGACGCTGGTCTCGCCGCCCCTGCACGTGACCCTGGGCGGCCACTTCCTCATTACCTTCCGCCACCGCTACTCGTTCGAGTCGGACGGGGAAGGCAACTTCTTCGACGGCGCAGTCATCGAGCTGCGCAAGGACGGCGGCGCGTGGACGGACATCGGCACCCTGGCCGACCCGCCCTATCCGGGGACGTTGAGCGCCGGCACCACCACCGCGCACGGCTACTTCTTCCCGTCGGCCAACCCGCTCGGCGGGCGCAACGCCTTCGTCGGCGACAGCCCAGGCTACCCCGAGTACCACGCCACCACGGTCGACCTGGGCGGCCTGTACGGGGGTTCGACGGTGCAGGTGCGCTTCCGCATCGGCGGCGACGAAAACGCCTCGGCCGTCGGCTGGGACCTGGACGACATCGCCTTCCAGGGCATCGAAGACCTGCCGTTCAACACCGTTGCGCCGGGCCATGCTTCCTGCGGCAACCAGCCCCCGGCGGCGAACGCCGGGCCGGACCAGACGGTGGACGAAGACACGGCGGTCACGCTGACCTCGGCGTCGACCGACCCGGACGGCGACGCGCTGACCGCCACCTGGACTCAGACGTCGGGGCCGGCGGTGACGCTCGCGTCGCAGAGCGCCGCGGCCGTCGCCTTCACCGCGCCCGAGGTGGCCGGGGACACCACCTTGACGTTCCAGCTCGAGGTGAACGACGGCCGCGTCTCGAGCGGCCCGGCGACGGCGAACGTGCGGGTGAAGAACGTCAACCACCGGCCCACCGCGGCGGCCGGCGCCGACAAGGCGGTGGACGAGCGAGTCAGTGTGAGGCTCTCGGGCAGCGGCATCGACGCCGACCACGACGCGCTTGCCTTCCACTGGGAACAGGTCGCCGGGCCGGCGGTCGAGCTCGCCGGAGCCGACAGCCCGAACCCCACCTTCGTCGCGCCGGAAGTGTCAGGGGACACCCCGCTGGTCTTCGCGCTCACGGTCTCCGACGGCCAGGCGGCCAGCGAACCGGCCACGGTGGAAGTGACGGTGCGCGACGTCAAGGCGCCGAAGGGACTCTTCGGGTGTGGCTGCACCTCGGACGGAGCGGGCAACGCCTTCTGGGCGCTCGCCGCGGCGCTCGCGCTCGCCTCCGCGCACCGGCGGAGAGCTCGCTAGGCGACCGCAGTTCCGTTCAGCCCGAGCAAAGTCGAGGGCGGGCTCGCGCGCACGCCCGCGGCTCGGAATCAGACTCAGAGCGCCTTCTCTGCGGCGGCCGGCCCATTCGCCCCGGCGTTTCCCGAGGACGCGCCCCCCGCGCCCCCGGCTCCGAACGCCAGGGTGTTCCCCGACGACGTCAGCGCCGTCTGCACGCGCATCACCGCGTACGACGGGCCGCCGGCGCCACCTCCGCCCGGAGCTCCGTCGCCTCCGTCACCGCCCGTGCCGCCGTTGCCTCCGGCTCCCACCTCGACTGTGCACACCAGGGCTCCGAGGCCGCCGCTGCCGCCCTTGCCTCCACGCCCGCCGGCGCCTCCGGCACCGCCCGGTCCGCCGTTTCCGCTGGTGACCTGGCTGTCGAGCAGCGAGAAGCCGTTCGAGCTGACAAGGAAGAGCCCGAACGAGCCGCCTCCGGCGCCGCCGCCCGCCCCGCCCGCGCCGCCGCAGGCTCCGCCCCCACCGCCCGCCCCACCGTTCCCGGGGCCTTCGTTGCAGACCAGCGAGCAGCCCTGGCCGCCGCCGCCTCCGCCGCCGGCTCCACCCTTGCCGTTGCCGCCGTTGGTTCCGTCGCCGCCCCACGTTCCTTCCCAAAAGCCGTTCACCATCTGGCCGGAAGACCCCGCGGCCCCGGCAGCGCCTGCGGTGCCCCCCGCGCCCACTCCGCCATCCCCGCCCGGCTGGCCCGGATCTCCTCCGGCGCCGGCCGCTCCGCCCGCGACGCCCCCCGCGCCCGCGCCGCCGGCCACGCCCGGATTGACGCCGTGGTCTCCGCCGTTGCCTCCGTTGCCGCCGGTCTGGCCGCAGGGCGAGAACCCGCCCGCCCCTCCGGCGCCGCCCGGTTGATTGAGGTCGCAGTCGCCGGGGCCGCCGGGGCTTCCGCTCGAGCCCCAGCCTCCGTCGGTTCCGGCCAGGCCGGCGGCCCCCGCCCCGCCCGCGCCGGCCGAGAGCACGCTCTTGCGCACCGTCACTCCGGTGCAGCCGAAGCAGTAGAACGCCACGCTCGAGCTGCCGTTGGGCGCGTCGGCCGCCACCAGGCTGAAGTGGTCAACCACCGTCGGGGCGGTGATGCCCTTTCCCTCGACGGCGGTGACGCGCTTCGACAGCGCGGTCGACCCCTTCACCGTGGTGACGTACGCGGCCGACCGCCCCCAGGCGTGCGAGCGCGAGTAGCCGCCGTACAGCGACACGCCGTTCACCAGCGTCACCGGGCCGCTGTAGGTGCCCTCGGACACCAGCACTTGGCTCTTGCCTTCGGCCACCGCGCGGTCGATGGCGGCCTGAATCGTCGCCAGCGGCTCATTGCGGTCGCCCCCGCCGGTGTCCGCTCCGGTGGCGGCGACGAAGACGGCCTCCTTCGCGGTGCCGTCGATGTTGTCGCAGTCGCTGTCGAAGAAGTCGTCGTCGGGGACGTCGAGGGTCGTCTCGCACACCCCGCCGTCCGGCGTCGTCTTCGGCGTCGGCGGGCCCGGGGGCGAGGTCGGGCCGCACCGCGCCGAAGCAACCAGCAGCAGAGTCCACCAGGACAGAAGCTTGAGGGTGCGCATGGAACCTCGGGCAAGTCAGTTGGGGGGCACGGTCGACTTCAGGTCGGGGGTGCAGGCGTAGGTCTGGTCGAACGCCGCCTGGCTGTAGGTCGGATTCAAGGGGGAAGGAGGCAGCACGACGGTGGCGCCGCTGCCGAGCGTCACCGAGCCCGAGACGGTGTTGCTCACCCCGTGCAGGCTGCCGTTCTGCGCCTGGAGCGCCGAGTCGGCCACCTGCACGGTGAAGCGCATGCCGCCGACCTCGAGGGTTCCATTGGCCTGGGACAGGCGCACCTCCGAGAAGGTCGCCACCGGGGTGGGCACGTCGAAGACTCCCGGGTTGCTGGTGCGCTCTCCCACCACCGGCACCACCTTCCCGGCCAGGTGGCCGTCGTGCAGCACCAGCCTCGCGGTCGGCGAAGCCGCGCCCGGCGCCAGCGCGTAGGCGGCGAAGTCCGTCACCTGCGAGTCGGCGAGGGTGATGCTGACCGCGTCGGGCGTCCGCGGAATGACCGAGTCGGCGATGGCGTAGGCCGTGTTGCGCTCGCCCTGGACGACGCGGCTGGCGTCCACCTGGGCGAAGCCCGAGCTGTAGGTGCGGGTGCCTCCGCAGTCAGTGCCCAGCAGCCGGACGCCGCTCTGGCCCACCCGGCAGCCGGTGACTTCCCACTCGAGCAGGCCGGCGCTGCCGGTCGACCCTTCTACCCGGGTGGGGCTGAGCAGCACGAAGGTGTTCTGGAAGCCGCACTGGTCGTCCCCGTTCACCATCGTCGCCGCGGCGCCCAGGTTCTGCATCAGCAGGCGCGCGACGTTCAGCGCCAGCACGTGGTCGAAGGCGCAGGCGTCGTCGTCGGGGGCGGGCTCGAACGTGCCGCAGGTGAACCCCGACTCGAACCGGGCGGCGTCATACGCGGGGTCGAGCACCGGCAGCGTGCCGGCATGGGGCAGGACGACGGGCACCCCATCGGAGACGGCGATGCCGGCCAGGTAGTTGGTGCGGTCGCCCTTGGTGCCGCTCTGCGCCTCGAGCGCGGCGGTGGACAGGCCGACTTGGAACTGGAAGCTCCCGGCGCCGAGCAGCAGTTGCCCGTCGGTCCAGGTGAGGTTCTGGAACTCGGCGGCGGCGGTCGGCTTCGAGCAGATGCCCGTCTGGGCGTCGAGCCCAAGGCGGGGAATCACCGTTCCGGACAGCGTGCCGGACGACGCGGTGAGCGCCGCCGCGCCGGTCGAGTCGCTCGTCGAGAAGTCGGTGAAGTGGGCGACCAGCGCCAGCGCGGCCGGGTCGCGGGTCGACGGCACCACCGGCTGCGCCGCGTCGCCGGTCAAGACGCCCGAGAGCGTCTTGGTGCCCGTCACCTCGACCGTGCCCTGCACGTACTGCTCGACGCCGTTGCAGTCCTTCGACGCCGTGGTCCGGGCGGTAAACGCCAGGGTGCAGGGCGACGCCAACTCCAGCACCGCTTTCCCGGGGCCGCCCGCCGTGCCCGTCAACCGCGCCGCGCCCAGCACCGCCGCGCTGGCGAAGCCGCAGCGGGAGTCGGCGTCGGCGAGCCCCGCCACCGTCGCCAGCATGCGGACGCTGAGCCGGGACGCCCCGAGCACGAGCTGTTCCTTCAACGACGGGCAGGCGTAGCTGAGGGGCGTCGCCAGCGTCTCGTCGCAGGCGACGCTGTCGGCGTAGGCCTTGGCGGTGTAGTCCGTGTCCCACACCGTCACCGTGCCGGCGAAGACGTTTTCCTGGTCTTTCCAGCGGCCCATCTGCGCGCCCAGGTCCGACGTCGGCACTTCCACCGGGAACACCCGGTCGCCGCTGTTCACCACCAGCGAGGCGCCGGCGTACTTCAGCTTCGAGAAGGTGATGTCCAGCGTCGGAATCGCGCAGACGCCCTGGGTGCGGTTCATCGCCAGATGCGGCGCGGCCTCGAAGTCGAGCGAACCGGCGACGGTGGTGAGGTCGGCCTTCGAAGTGTTGCGCGTCAGTTGGAAGTGGTCGAACGCGGCGTGGACCTCGAGCGACACCGACTCGGCGTCCTCGGGGATGATGGGATTCTGGCGGTCGCCGGTGACGGTGCCCAGGGCGCGCTGCTTCGCCGAAACCGTGACCTTGCCCTTCGCGGACGTGCGGGTGTCGACGCAGTCGTGCAGCACCTCGTGCAGGTCGCCGAAGTCGAGCTCGCAGGACTCGATGGTCCAGGTGACCGCCCCGCGTTGGCCGGGCTGGCCCTGCACCAGCGCCGTGCCCTTCACCGCCGCGCTGGCGAAGCCGCAGCGGTCGTCGATGGTGATGAGCCTCGCGACGAGCGCCGCCTGGCGGACGGTGAGGCGGCCCACTCCCATCGCCACGTCGCCGGGCTGCAGCTTCTCGAGCTGGCACCCGCCGCACGAGGCCAGCCCCACGAGGCAGGCCGCGGCCAGTCCCGACATCGCCCTTCTCGTCACTCGCACCATGCGTCCGAGCTCACCCCCGACCAGAAACCGCAGCGTACTCGGTCCACTACCGAACGGGGCACCGGCGTCGCGGCCGCGCCGCGCCGAGCACGGCGAGCAGGCAGAACGCCCCAGGAGGCACGGTGGCGCAGGCGCACCCCTCGGGCGCGGGGCCTCCCGACCCGGGCGAACCCGCGTCAACGGCCCCGGCGTCGGCCTCGCCGGGCCCCGCGTCGAGGCCGCCGTCGGAAGCAGTCAGCTCGGCCCGGCACGAGGCCACCTCGGCCGGCGTGCCGATGCACAGGGCAGGACGCTTGCTCGCTCCCGACAGGTTTCGATTCACCACCGCCACCACCACGTCGGCGGCTCCGGTGGTGTCGGCGGCGACGCCCCCCGAGGCGGGGTCGGGCAGCGCGTCGGCCTCGGTCCACCTGAGGCCGCGCCGCACGGCCAGCACCAGCGACAGCCCGTCCAGCTCGCCGGCGTCGGCGACGTCCACCAGCGCGGCGGTCATCGCCGAGCGGCCCGCGGGGACGAGTCGGTAGTACTGCGTCGAGGCGTAGAACGCGCGCAGCTTCGGGTCCGAGTAGGGCGGCGTCACCTCTGTCATCGCCGGCGCCGGGTAGGCGTCTCCGTTGGCGTAGGCGCGGGTCCAGTCGGCAGCCGACG
>JAHFDQ010000062.1:11672-16104 GCA_023248915.1 Archangiaceae bacterium
TGGCGAACTGCAGAAAGGCGTCTCCGAAGGACGACTGGTAGTCGGCGGCGAGCACCCGGTCGAGCTGCGGCAACCAGTACGGGTCGGCCGTGCTGACGCCGGGGCCGGCGAGGCCCTGGCCGTTCTCGCAGTGTTCCCACAGCTTCCGGACCACGGCCTTGTCGTACTTCTCGGCGAGGAAGTCGAAGAACAGGGCCGACCCGTACGCGAACGAGGGCACCGGCCCGGGCGGCGGGACGTCGAGCGACCGGTCCGGCTTTTCCAGGTAGCCCCCGACGAAGCCCTCGAAGTCGCTCAGCGTCGAGTCGAACAGCTCGGTGCCGAGCACGGCGGTGCCCTCTTCCGCCACGACTCCCTGACCGTTGTCGTAGGCGGACTGCACCGCGTGAAAGTACTCGTGGCTGCCGAGAATGCGCGTGGCGACGACCGCGCTCGGGTACCCGTACCCGGCGAAGTCGTTCTCCTGCACGACGTAGCCGATGCACTGCTGGGCGCTCGCCCCCGGGCAACTGTCCACCTGGAAGGCCCCGTCGGAAGCGAGCGCGAAGTCCACCAGGTAGATGTCGAAGCGCCCGTCGCCACCGTTGTCGGGGAGCGCCGCGTCGGAGAGCGGCGCGCGGTACCCGAGGGTGCCGGCATAGAAGGCGGCCACCGCGTCGTACACCTCTGCCACCTGCTCGACGAAGTCCGGGGTGCCGTTGCCGTTGGCGTCGCCGGACACCGCCGCGTTCCGGCCCGCGCGGGTGAAGTGCACGCGGAAGCCGCCCCCGAGCGACGGGTAGGTCTCGACCGTCTCGGCGGAGTCGAAGTGCCACATCGCGGCGCCGTTGGTGGGCCGCAGTTCCTGCCGGTGCACCGCCAGGTCGGGCACGCGCCTGGCCGGAAGCGACGGGTTGCCGCACGCGGCGAAGGCGAGACCAGCCAGAAGGGCCAGCCCGAGGCGCCGGGCGCCCGCCCCGTCCTCAATCAAGGAAGGCCCACCGCAGGGTGAGCGTGGCGCTGACCGAGCCGCCCTGCTTACTGCCGTAGGTGTTGCAGTACACCTGGGCGGACACCGGGAAGTAATAGCCGTCGAGGGTGAGCTTCAGGTGGTGGCCGTCGGCCGTTTGCACCGCGTAGACCCGGCTCGTCATCTGCACGCACTGGTTGGGGTACTGGTAGTAGCTGGACAGGGCAGTCGCCGGGCTGGTGCCGAGCCCCGCGCTGTCCGCCACGAAGGTGCAGGCCGCCGGAGTGTCCGCGTAGTAGGCGTCCACCGCGTACCCGGCGCCGGACGAGACCGCGGCCAGGGCGTCGTACGAAGTGCCGACGGGAAGCGCCGAGGCCCCGACGCAGGAAGGGCCCGACGGCCCGCCGTTCAGCCGGACGACGTAGCGCCGGAAGGCGATGTCCCAGTCCATCGAGTCGAGCGCCGCCTCGTCGCCCACCGCGACCTTGGTCAGCCCGGCCGAGGTGAACTTGCCGTACACGAACGAGTCGGTCACGGGTGACAGGCCGTCGGACCCGGCGGTGGCGTCCACCACCGAGACGTACCCGCCGTCGACCGCGCTGCTGGTGATGAGGCCCGGGGCCACCGGCTTCTTCAAGTCCAGCGCGAGGATGGCCTGGTCCTGGCAAGGCGGCGCCACCTTAGAGACGCAGACCGGGTTGACGGTGGGACCCGCGTCGCCGCTTCCGGCGTCCGTCCCGCCGTCGGCTGGGCTGCCCGTCCCCACGACGACGTAGGTCGGGTACGGCTGAGAGTGGGACTGGGTCACCGCGCCGCACGACACCAGCCCGCCGACGGCGAACGAAACCACCCACTCGCGAGAGAGCCTCATGGTGGCGCGGCGGTATAGCGCGACCCTCGAGCGCTTGTCTCGGCGCCCCGGGCCGCGGCTCTAGAACGCCCGGCTGAACAGCGAGCGCGTGCCCGCGGTGATGTCGGCGGTGCCTTCCGCGCCGACCTTGAGCGCGCGGTCGGCGTTGTCCACCGTGCCCTCGGCGTCGCCCTCGGCGCTGACCGCCGTCACCTGGGTCTCGACCCGCTTGCCTTTGGGCGACTGCAGGGTCACCGTCGCCGCCGACCCGGCCTTCACCCACGGCCGGTCGCGCTCGGCGACCGCGGCGACCACCTTAAGCACCTTGGTGTCTTCCAGCCGGCCGAAGACGGCGTCGCCGGCGAGCGTCTGTTTGGGCTTGGCCGATCCGGCGAGGACTCCCGCCTCGGGGGCCACCACGTCGAGGCTGGCGAGCTCGGCTTCCAACGCCTTCTTCTCTTGGGCCAGCGCGGCCTTCTCGACTTCGATGGCCTTGGCGGCGGCGGCATTGCTGGCGGCATCGAACTCGTGGGCCGCCTTGGCCTCGGTCGCCTTCAAGAGCACCAGCTTCTTCTCGGTCTTCACCACCGGAGGCGTACGCTTCTGCTTCGACTTGGCGAGAAGCTGGTCGAGCTGGGCCTGCGCCTTCTTCAGCTCGGCCTCGGCCTTCGCGTGGGCGGCCTTCGCCGCGGCGACCTTCTTGGGGTTAGGGGCTTCGGTGGCGGCCCGGGCGTCGAGCTTGGCCAGCCGGCCGGCGTTGGACTCGAGCTTGGCCTTCGCTTCGGCGCCGTCGAGGCGCGCGATGACGGTTCCCTTCTCGACCCACTGGCCGTCGGGCACCACGTTCAGGCCGATGACGCCGGCGCGCGGCATCTTCACGTCGTACCGGGCCCTCGCCAAGAGCTGGCACTTGGCCTTGACCGAGTACGGCAGGGGCACCACGAGCGCGATGATTCCCACCACCACCACGACAGCGATGCCGACGAGCGCCCCGCGGCCTCCGGTCTCGATGCCCGGCAGGGTTTCGGGCAGCTCGTTTTCCGAGCTCACCGAACGGCCCGACTCGCCGTCGGTGAACCAGGTCTTCTCGACCGTGTTGTAGGTCTCGGAGAAGGTCGGCACCTTCGACGCGCCCGGGTCCTGGGTGAGCACCCGGTCGACGTGGCGGAGCATGTCGACTGCCTCGGGGATGCCCGGTTGAATCGCGAGCAGTTGCTGGAGGTGGTGCTTGGCGTCGCCGAAACGGTCGGTGCGGAAGGCGCGCAGGGCGCTCTGGAATTGAAGCCGCACGTTCTCGGGCCACCCGTTGCGCACTTCCCAGGTGGTGCCGGGCGCCGCCGCCGGCGCGACGCCGGGGTCGCTGGCGGCCGCCGCGTCGAGTAGGCCGAAGGAGGACAGCTTGCGCAGAAAGCCCTGGAAGGAAGGCAGCGACACGGGAATGCCGATGTCGCCTGCGGCCTTCAGCACCTCGGACACGGTGCGGCGCCCGTTCAGCATTCGGGCGATGGACAGCTCGAAGTCGTGGAGCGGGTAGCGCCTGCCCGCGGCCGGGTCTTCGACTTCGAACATGAGTTGGCCGGCGTTTGCCATCTTGTGCACGAGCAGGTCGGCGCGCATGCGAGGGGCCAGGTCAGTGGGAGCGAGCTCGGGTTGTGTCATGGCAGGCGCGCAGCCTAACACCGGGTTCGGGGCGGCTGAAGGTTCAGAAACACCGGGCTGCGCTTCGGGTGGCCGCGGCCCGCGGGGCCGGGTATGTCCGGCCGATGCGATGCCACGCGATGAGAGTCAAGGCGCACGGCGGTCCCGAAGTCCTGACCTGGGAAGAGGTCGAGGTGCCCGAGCCGGAGCCGGGCGAAGTCCGCGTGCGCCACACCGCGGTGGGGCTCAACTTCGTCGAGACTTACCTGCGCAGCGGCACCTACCCGCTGCCGGTGCCGGGGGGCCTGGGCACCGAGGCGGCCGGGGTGGTCGAGAAGCTGGGCGAGGGCGTCACCGAGGTCTCGGTGGGAGACCGCGTCGCCTACGCGGGCGGGCCGCCGGGGGCCTACTCCGAGGCGCGGTGTCTGCCTGCACGGGTGCTGGTGAAGCTGCCCGCGGGCCTGCCCGACGCCGTGGCCGCCGCGGCCATGCTGAAGGGGATGACAGCCGAGTACCTGTTGCGGCGCACCTATCCGGTGAAGCCGGGAGACACTCTGCTCTTCCACGCCGCGGCCGGAGGCGTCGGGCTCATCGCCTGCCAGTGGGCGAAGCACCTCGGGGCGCACGTCATCGGCACCGTGGGCTCGAAGGCCAAGGCCGGGCTGGCCCGCGAGCACGGCTGCGAGCATGTGGTGGTGACTTCCGAGGAGGACTTCGTCGCGCGCGTGAAAGAGCTGACCCAGGGCCGGGGGCTGCCGGTGGTCTACGACTCGGTGGGCAAGGACACCTTCCTGAAGAGCCTCGACTGCCTGCGCCCGCGCGGGCTGATGGTCAGCTTCGGCCAGTCGTCGGGGCCGGTGCCCCCCTTCGACGTCGCCCAGTTGTCGGCGAAGGGCTCGCTCTACCTCACCCGGCCGAGCCTGCACGTCTACACCGCCGCCCGCGACGAGCTGGTCGAGTGCGCCCGGGCGCTGTTCGAGGTCATCGCCACGGGG
>JAHFDQ010000382.1 GCA_023248915.1 Archangiaceae bacterium
CTCGCGACGGTCCGCCGGACCGGGCTGGCCCGGCAGGGCGCGGGTGCGCCGGGCGCTCCTGGCGTGGTTCGACGTCCACCAGCGCAACCTGCCCTGGCGGCATTCTCGCGACCCCTACGCCATCTGGGTGAGCGAGGTGATGCTCCAGCAGACGCAGGTGGCGACCGTCATTCCGTACTGGCGCCGCTTCCTCGAGCGTTTCCCGACGGTCGAGGCGCTGGCCGAAACCGAGCCTTCCGAGGTGCTCGCCGCCTGGAGGGGCCTGGGCTACTACTCGCGCGCGAGGCACCTGAAGGCCGCGGCCGAGCAGGTGGTGGCCCGCTTCGGCGGCGAGCTGCCCGCGAACGTCGAGGCGCTGCGTTCGCTACCCGGCTTCGGCCGGTACACCGCCGGGGCGGTCGCCTCCATCGCCTTCGGCCTCGAGGCGCCGCTGGTGGACGGCAACGTCGCCCGCGTGCTGTCGCGGCTGTGCGAGGTGTACGGCGTGCCCGGCGACCGGGACCGCGAGGCGCGGCTGTGGGAACTGGCGGGCGCCCTGGTGGAGGGACCGCGCCCGGGAGACCTGAACCAGGCGCTGATGGAATTGGGCGCGCTCGTCTGCCACGCCGATGCGCCCGGCTGCGCGACGTGCCCGGTCTGCGCGTCGTGCCGGGCGCTGGCCGTCGGCCGGGTGAACGAGCTGCCCCCTCCCCGGCCTCGCGCGCCCCGGAAACCCCTGGCGCTGGCGGTCGCGGTGTGGCGCCGTGAGGGGACGCTGCTGTTCGGGCGCCGCACCGACACCGGGCTGTTCGGCGGCCTGTGGGAACTGCCCTGCGCTCCGCTGGGGCGCGGCGCCAGCGCCGGCCGGGCGCTGTCCCGGGCGCTCGGCGGCGCGACCGTGGGCGAGGCGGTGGCCACCGTCCGCCGCACCCTCACCCACCGCGACCTCGAGCTGAGGCTCTTCCGCGTCGAGGCCGAAGCGGCGCCGCCCACGGTGCCCGGCTATCGCGAGCTGAAGTGGGCGACGCCGAGACAAGCCGCGGCGATGGGCATGAGCACGGCGATGCAACGCGCGCTCGAGGTGGCGCTTCTTTCGCGGCGCCCGTCTCCGGGCAAACGGTCCGCGCGAATCACTGTCCGCTAGTCACCGGGCCCGCTTTTCCGGGCTCCCGGCAGGGGCCTACGAATGGCAATAGTGCCCCTCGCCGAAAGACCCCTGGAGGAGCGCAATGGCACGCACGCAGACCCTGACCCCGAAGAGCTACACCCCCATGCCGGGGACGAAGACCGACGGCCCCGTCGACTCCGCTTCGTATGACCGCATCGCACGGCGCGCGTACGAAATCTTCAAGGCCCGTGGCGAAGCGGACGGCGACTCGGTGCAGGACTGGCTGCAGGCCGAGCGCGAGCTGCGCCTCGGCCGGCACTGAGCCGCCGACGAGGCACCGCGAGGCCGACGCGGCAGGGGTGCGCCCGTGCCGCGGGCGCCGCGTCAACCGAGCGGGGCGCCGGCCGCCAACTGCCGCGAAAGCCGCTGCGCCTCGCGCAGTTGCTCGAAGGTGCGCTCGGCGTCCGGCACCGACCGCAACGCCAGCCCGCAGGCCGGCGTCAGCGGCATGCGCGCGACCACCTCGCCCAGTGGGCTTCCGCGGGGCAGGGTCGCCCGCAGCGAGGCCTCGACCGACTCGACCAGCTCGCGCACCTCGAACGACGACTTCATGTCGGTGGGGACGATGCCCAGGGACAGCGTCGCCCCCGAGGCGAGGAAGCGGGCAAAGGCGGCGCGCTCGTCGAGCACGGCGTCGAGGGACAGCCGCACGTCGAGGGAAATCAGGTCCAGCCCCAGGTCGAGCAACAGGCCCCACTCGGTGTTGCTGCAGCAGTGCACGCCCACCAGCGCCCCCTCGCGCTCGGCCGCCACGGCCAACAGCCGCAGTTCCTGGAGCAGCATCAGGTGGCGCGGGTTGGACCGTTCGAACGCGTAGAGCCCCGGCTCGTCGAGGAAGAGAATCGGCGTGGAACCCGCCTTGCGCACGGCCCGCACCATCGCCAGCGCCTTGGCGAGCAAGAGGCGGAAAATCTGCTGGTCGAGCGCCGGGTGCTCGGAAGCGGGAGCTCCGTCCTCTGTACGCACCACCCAGCGCACCGTGCCCGGCCCCGCCAACTGCACCTTGGCGAACGGGAGCTTCCGGTTCTCGACTTCCCACAGGAAGGGCTTCCACGACCGGCAAGCCTGGGGCGACGGTTCGAAGGCAGCGAGGTCTCCCGACTGGAGCGCCGCCTCGATGGACAGCCCGAAGGCGTCGCGGTGGGCCTGCCACGCACCCAGGTCGACCGTGCACAGCCCCTCGGCGTCGAAGGACAGGCCGGGCAACGAGTCGAGCGCGCTCGGAATCATCAGCTCGGACGGGTTGCCCGAGGGCAGCTGCGGCAGGTAGGGGACGTCGACCTGCAACGCCATCTGGAGCGCGAGCTCCTGCTGGGTGTGGGGCAGGCTGCCGATGCCCGTGGTGGCACACGGCGGGAGCAGCGACAGGGCGCGGCGAACGCTGGGCACGGTCATGGCACGCGCAGTGTACCCAAGCCGCGGCCGGTCCACCGAGAAGTACGTGGCCTACGGGTGGTGGAAGACGAGCACCGCGCGCGCCCAGATCGGCGATAATCCGGTCATGAGGACCCGCGGCTCCGCCCCCCGTGTCGATTCCGTCCGCCCTGCCCGTGCCGGGACGGGCGCCGCCCTGGGTGCGATCGAGGTCTCCCGGAGTTCGCCGACCCCTGCCCAGCTTCGGGCGCTGTCGGCGACGGATGGGCCAGCCGCGGACCTGGTGCGCAGCGCCCAGTCGGCGTTCGGAGACCTGGCTGCCCGGGGCGGCCGGGTGCTGGTCACCACGAGCGCCGGCAACGGAGGCAAGCCGGTGGCGGTGGTGCTGCCGGCTGGGTTCGACCCGTCGCGCCCGGCGCGGGTGCAGACCCATTACCACGGCGACCGAACCAGCTCGGCCGAGCCGGACGGTTACACCACGCAGGCAATTCTCGAGCTCGGACGGGCCGACCCTCAACAGGTGTTCGTGCTGCCAGAGGCGCGGGCGAAAGTCGGTGCCTCGCCGACCGACTGGACCAACGTCCAGAGCCAGGCGCGCACCACCGACGACGCGCTGGCGGCGGCGGGGGTAACTCGGGTCAGCGAGCGCACCGTCTCGGCGCACTCCTCGGGCGGCCGGGCGCTGGCGCGCGCGCTCGGCAGCGAAGGCGGCCTCAGCGCCGACCGGGTGGTGCTGCTCGACTGCCTCTACGAGCCGGCCGCGACCAGCATCCGCACCGGGCTGACGGCGCTCGGCGACAAGGTCCGGGAGATCGTGGTGGTGCGCGCCAGCAACGAGGACGCCCGGGCCAACTCGATGGTCGCCGCGTTCCCCAATCGGGCGCGCAAGCTGACCATCGGCGCGACCCGCGGCGAGAGCGCGCACCTGTCGGCGGCGCGGTTCCTCCTCGACGGGCGCCAGACGTTGCTCGGCGGCGGCGACACCTTCGCGCACCGCTGAGGCAGCCCGGCCAGCCGGAGACCGTTCCTCGAATCGGGCCGCACCGAGGCCCCGGGGTCCTGGCCGGGCGCTACGTTGCCGAGAAGTACGTGGCCTTCGGGTGGTGGAAGACGAGCGCGGACACCGACGCCTCGGGTTCCATCATGCAGCCGTCGGTCAACCGCACCCCAATCTCCTCCGGTCGCAAGGCGCCGAAGAGCCCCGCCTGGTCCTCGAGCCGGGGGCAGGCCGGGTAGCCGAACGAGTACCGCTTGCCGGAGTACTCGGCCCGGAACCGTTCCAGCATCGTCATCTCGGGCCGGTCGGGGTTGCCCCACATCGCGCGAAGCTGCGAGTGCAAGAGCTCGGCGTACCCTTCCGCCGTCTCGAGCGCCAGGGCCTGCACCGCGTGCATCTTCACGAACTCGCCCGCCGCCTTGTGGCGTTCGGACAGCTCGCGAACGCCCTCGCCGGCACCCACCACGAAGAGCGCCAGGTTGTCGACCGGCTGGCCCTGGCGCGCGGGGCTGACGAAGTCGGCGAGGCAGACCCGGCCGCCCGACTCCTGGCGAGGCAGGTCGAAGGCGGCCGCAGGCACCCCCGTCTTGCCGTCGAAGAGCCGCAGAGTGTTGCCCTCGCTCGCCGCCTTGAAGAACTGGAAGACCGCGCGCGGCTTCAGCACCTTCCGTAGCGAGGCCTTCACCTCGTCCACCGCCGCCTTCAGCTCGAGTGCCTTCCGGCCGTCTTCCGAGTCCCGCAGCCGGGGTTCGTCGTGGGTGCCCAGCGCCCGCGCGGCCGACCCCTTCACGCCGAAGTGGCGGCCGTAGAGCATCACCGGGTTGACGAACTGCCAGATGGAGTCGAGCGGCGTGTTGGTCACCACGTGACGCTCGAAGTCGGGCGGCGCCGGGAAAGTATCCAGCACGGGCACCTGGGCCGACCGCACGGCTGGCGCCGCCACCGGCTTCGGGCGGGCCTTTTCCTCGGCCTTCAAGCGCGCGCGCTGCACCGCGAGCTCGGCCTTCAACCGGGCGTGGGCCTCGGGCTGAACCAATTGCTTGGCCAACTCGAGGCCGGCCATGGCGTCGCTGGCGTAGGCCACCGTGCCGCCGTACGCGGGGGCGATCTGCTTGTCGACGAAGTTGCGCGACAGCGCCGCGCCGCCGACCAGCACGGGCACATCGACCCCGGCGCGCGCCAGGTCTTCGGCGGTGGCCACCATCTGGTGCGCGGACTTCACCAAGAGCCCCGACAGGCCGACCACGTCGGGCCGGTGTTCCTTCACCGCCTTCACCAGTTGCTCGGGCGGCACCTTGATGCCGAGGTTCACCACCTGGAAGCCGTTGTTGGCGAGGATGATCTCGACGAGATTCTTGCCGATGTCGTGCACGTCGCCCTTGACGGTGGCGAGCAGCACCTTGCCCCGCAAGGCCGCGGCCCGCTTGTCCATCTTCGGTTCCAGGTAAGTGACGGCAGCCTTCATCGCCTCGGCGCTCTGCAGCACCTCGGCGACGATGAGCTCGTTGGCGCCGAACAGGCGGCCCACCTCGTCCATGCCCTTCATCAGGGGGCCGTTGACGATGTCGAGCGGAAGGCGGGTCTGGCAGGCCAGCTCGAGGTCGTCGACCAGCCCGTCGCGGCTGCCCTCGACGATGTAGCGGGCCAACCGCTCGTCGAGCGGCAGGGTGCTCTTCGCAGCCTTGGCGGGCTTCCGCTCGCGAAAGTGGGCGGCGAAGGGCGTCACCGGGTCGGCCCCGCGGCCGAAGAGCAGGTCCTCGGCCAAGGCGCGGTCGGCCTCGGCCAGGGACGGGTAGCGCTCGAGCTTCTCGGCGTTCACCATCGCCAGGTCCAGCCCCGCCTGGGTGCAGTGGTACAGGAACACCGAGTTCAGCACCTCGCGCCCGGCGGGCGGCAGGCCGAACGAGACGTTCGAGATGCCGAGCACCGTCTTGCTGGTGGGGAAGCGCTGCTTGACCAGCCGCACGCCCTCGATGGTTTCCAGGCCGCTGCCCTCGTACTGCTTGTCGCCCGAGGCGCACGGGAAGGTCAGCGGGTCGAAGTACAGGTCTTCGGGGGCCAGGCCGTACTTGCCGGTGAGCAGGTCGAAGCTGCGTGTCGCCACCGCCAGCTTGCGCTGCCGCGTCACCGCCATGCCCTGTTCGTCGATGCAGCCGACCACCAGCGCGGCGCCGTACTTCCGCGCCAGCGGAGCCACCTTCTGGAACCGCTCTTCGCCGTCCTCGAGGTTGACCGAGTTGATGAGCGCCTTGCCCTGGCAAAAGGTGAGCGCCCGCTCGACCACCTTCTCGTCGGTCGAGTCGATCATCAGGGGCACCCGCACCTTCTTGACCGCGACCTCGAGGAACCGGGTCATGTCGTCGAGCTCGTCGCGGTCGGGGTTGGCCAGGCACACGTCCACCACCTGGGCGCCGCGCTTCACCTGGGCGCGGGCGACGTCCGAGGCCTCGTCGAGCTGCCCGGCGACCACCAGTTCCTTGAACTTCTTCGACCCGATGACGTTGGTGCGTTCGCCGACGATGACCGGCCGGGCCTCGTCCACGTCGAGCGGGTCGACGCCGGACAGCCGCGACCGGCGAGGCACCGAGGGTACCCGGGGGCGCACCCCCTTCATCGCCTGGGCCAGCGCCCGGATGTGGCTGGG
>JAHFDQ010000383.1 GCA_023248915.1 Archangiaceae bacterium
TCCGGTCGATTCGCACCTGGTCGACGTGGTGCCGCCCGCAATCCAGTTGGGGGCTCTGCTGGGCGGCGGGAAGATCGACCAGGCCGTGGTCGACCGGCTGAAGGCCCTGCCGGAAGTCGCCGCCGCCTACCGGAAGATGAACGTCCGGGCGCCGGCGGTGAGCCGGTACGAGGGCGACTTCTTCGGCGCGCGCCTGCGCATGGGGGTAGAGATATTGGCGGTCGGGGTGGACCCGGGGCTGGTGCAGAAGGACGTCCAGTTGGGCGACTTCAAGGACGTCGCGCCGGACAAGCCGATTCCGGCGGTGGCGGCGTCGCGGCTGCTCGAGATCTACAACAAGAGCTTCGCCCCGGCGCGCAAGCTGCCGCAGCTCTCGCCGTCGATGGTGGTGGGCTTTACCCTGCCGCTCGAGTTCAACCGGTCCTACGTCGCGGCGAGCAGCCCCGGGCCCGTCACCCTGGCCCAGGCGCAGGTGGTGGGCGTGTCGGACCGGGGCCTCTTGGCCGGGCTGACGATTCCGCTCGAGACTGCGATTCGGCTGAACCGAGCGTCGGGCCTCGACGCCGAGACGTTCACCGGGGTCACCCTGCAGGCGGCCGACCCGTCGGGAGTGCCGCGCATCGTCGAAGAGGCGAAGAAGATGGGGTTGCAGATAGACGACCAGGAACGCCGGCTGGCCGAGAACGCGGGCATCGCCGTCACCCTGGTCACCTCGGCGCTGGCGCTGTTGTCGGTGCTGGTCTGCCTGTTGGCGGCGGTGAACATCGCCCACGCGCTGTCGGCCTCGGTGCGCGCGCGGGCCAAGGAGATTGGCGTGATGCAGGCGGTGGGCGCCTCTCGCGCCGACGTGCGCAGGCTGGTGCTGGCCGAGGCCGCCGTCCTCGGAGCCGTGGGAGGAGGCGCCGGCACCACCGCCGCGCTGCTCGCCGCGCGGGTAGTCGACGCGCTCGCAGCCACCTACCTGCCGGCCTTCCCCTTCAAGCCCGAGTCCTTCTTCCAGTGGCCCGCTGCCGTGGTGGCCGGGGGGCTGGCGCTCGGCGTGCTGGCCGCCGTGGGCGGGGCCTGGTTTCCCAGCCGGGCGGCGGCCGCGACCGACCCCGCGCGGACGCTCGCCGGATGAAGGGGCCTGGCTGGACGTTGGGCGGGCTGTCCGCCGCCGGGCTGGCGGTCCTCTTCTGGCTCTACGGGGGAGACATCGCCGACTACTCGCGGGCCACCGAGGCGCCGGTGTCCGCGCTCAGCGAGCTGCCCCGGCTGTGGTTCGCGGTGGTCGCGCTCGCCGCTGGAAGCGTGGCCGCGGGGGCGTTCGCCTTCGGGTTGGCGCGCCGGCGCGGCCCCGAGTACCGCGGGTACCGACTCGCGCCCATCGCGGTGGTGGTGGCGCTGTTCGTCGACCTGCTGGTGCCGGCCAGCGTAAGCGTGCCGGGGGGTTCGGCCGAACGGCTCGCCCTGGCGCTGCAGCTCTTCCGCGCCCGCGCCGAGGACTTGGCCACGCCCCGGGGAGTGCCCGACCGCCCCGAGGCGCTCGAGCCGCTGCTCGCCGAGCTCGGACCGCCCCCGTACCTGGTCGCCGGCCGGCGGGCCCCGGGCTTCTCGCTTCAGGTCCGCACCGGCTGTTCGGGCCCGGTGGCCGAGGCGCCGGGCGCGGCGGTCGGTACGCTCGTCTACTGCGTCGCGTCCGACCGGTCGCGGGCCTGGGTGAGCGCCGTGGCGCTGCCCGCCGAGACTCGGTTCGGCGCTCCGGCCGTCTTTTCCAGGCGCGGGGTGGCCCAGGCGGTCGTCGTCATGGCCCCGACTTCGGACGACGGCGCGGAGAGTGAACCGGGTTCGGCGGCGGAGGACTCGGGCCCGACCGAGCCGGCCCGACCGTAGCCCGGGAACCCGGGCACGCCCCGAAGCGACCAAGAGCAGCCGTGCCGCTGCCCCGGCAGGCCGGACGTAGGTGCTTGGAGGATTGGGACTTACATGCGGAATCGGCGGTTGACGCTTCGAGATTCGGGTCGGTACGCTCACTAAAACCCGCCAGGCCCCGAGCCGACTTCCTTGTCCGCCCCCCAATCCTCGAAGAAGCAGCCGATTCCGTTTGGGAAGTACCTGCTGCTCGACCGAATCAACATCGGCGGCATGGCCGAGGTCTGGCGCGGCAAGACGTTCGGCGCGAACGACTTCGAGCGCCTCGTCGCCATCAAGCGCATCTTGCCGAACATCGCCGAGGACGAAGAGTTCATCACGATGTTCATCGACGAGGCGAAGATCACCGTCCAGCTCACCCACGCGAATATCGCGCAGATCTACGAGCTGGGGCACATCTCGACCTCGTACTTCATCGCGATGGAATACATCGCCGGCAAGGACATGCGGGCGATCTTCGACCGCTGCCGCAAGAAGAGCGAACCGGCCCCCATCTCGCTGACCTGCTACGTCATTTCGAAGGCCTGCGAGGGCCTCGACTACGCGCACCGCAAGAAGGACGGCATGGGGCGCGACCTCAGCATCGTCCACCGCGACATCTCGCCCCAGAACATCCTCATCAGCTACGAGGGCGAGGTCAAAGTCATCGACTTCGGCATCGCCAAGGCCGCGGGCAAGGCCAGCCAGACCCAGGCCGGCATCTTGAAGGGCAAGTTCGGGTACATGAGCCCCGAGCAGATTCGCGGCCTGCCGCTCGACCGGCGGTCCGACGTCTTCGCCTGCGGCGTCTGCCTGTACGAGATGCTCACCGGCGAACGGCTGTTCGTGGGCGACTCGGACTTCTCGGTGCTGGAGAAGGTCAGGAAGGCCGAGGTGCTGCCGCCGTCGACGTACAACCGCCGCATCCCCGAGGCGCTCGAGAAGATCGTCCTGAAGGCCCTGGCGAAGGACGTCGACGACCGGTACCAGTACGCCAACGAGATCTCCGACGACCTGCAGCGGTTCCTGATCACCTCCGACTCGATCTTCAGCCGCCGCGACCTGATGCAGTACATGAAGTCCACGTTCGCCGAAGAGGTCGAGCGCGAGCGGGCCCGTATTTCCGAATACCTCCAGATCAAGGCGCCGCCCGGCATGCTCGCCGCCGTCGAGGCGGGCTACGGGCCCTCGGCGTTCCCTCCGCCCACGCCGGCGGCCGATTCGCAGAGCTCGGTGACCCTCCTGCCGAGCATGGTGGCCCCGCCGGCGCCGCCCATGCAGGGGTCGAGTCGGAGTGGGCCCGGCGCCGTCGTGTCGCTGGGCAGCTCGCCGCAGGTGCCGACCGCGAACGCACGGCGAAACTCGGTCGGCGGGGGCGTTCCCCGGCTGTCGGCCGTGGCGCCCGTGGTGCCGGCGCCGCAAGACACAGACCTGTCGACGCAGCTCGTCGAACGGAACGCCCAGAAGACGGGCAGTAACCCGAACCTCGACCTGGGAGCCGAGCCGAGCACCGACGGAGGCTACCGGACGGCGCCCAACCTGGCGATCACCCCCAGCGGGTCGAACCCCGCGGCCCGCCCGGGCGACCCGATCTCTTCGCCCACCCTGGCCGCGGTGCCGAACGCCATGCGCCGGGGCGAGGCGAGGGACGGCCTGCACGCCGTGCTCGACATGCCGACCCACCCCGGGCTGCCCAGCTACGTGGCGGGCGGGAGGGGGCGGCTCATCGCCGCGGTGCTCGGAGCGGCGGTGTTGGGAATCGGAGCCGCGGCGGCGCTGGCCTTGCTGCGCGAAGTTCCCACCGGGCTCATCCTCATCGAGATTCCGGCCGAGGCTCGCGGCAAGGCGCGGGTGAACATCAACGGCGACGATGTTCGCGACGCTGACGGCAAGCCGCCGCGCGACTGGCCCCTGTTGCGAAAGGTCCGCGCGGGTAAGGGCATCGTGCTCATCACCGCCGACGACTACGAGACCTTCCGCCAGCAGGTCACCGTCGCCGAGGGCCAGGACGTGACGACGGTCACCGCCAAGCTCGAGCGGCGCCTGAAGCTGGTGCAACTGGTGCTGGTGCCCGACCCCCAGGCGGCGGCGATCGAGCTCGACGGCAAGGAAGTGAAGGCCGCCGGGGTGAAGTCGACCTGGGTGGGCGAGGTGCCGCTGGGGTCCGAGCACGTGGTGGCGGCGAGGTTGCCCGGCTACAACCCGTTCGAGAAGAAGCTGTTGGCGGGCGATCTGACGGCGGCCCTGACGGTGTCGGTGAAGCTCGAACCGGTGCAGTGCCCGGTCTCGGTCACCTCGGAACCGGTCGGGGCGAGCATCTTCGTGGGCGAGACCGCGATGGGGCTGACGCCCAACACGGTGAGGGTGGCCTTCGGAGTCGGCGAGATCGTTTTGAAGAAGCACTGCTACGACGATGTGAAGCTGGCGTTGACGCTGCCCACCGAGCCGAAGGACCCGATTCCGCTCGCGGGCAAGCTGACGCGGCAGCCCAACTGCAACTAGGCGGCACCCCAAAGAAAAGAGCGCGACGATGGCGAAGGCTCGCAGGAGCAAGGCCGACCCCCTGGCCGATCTGCCGCCCTGGGCGCGGAAGCTGGCCCAGCGGTACTACACCAAGACGGTGAGCACGTTCCTGTTGACGGGGGCGGTGCGCGACCTGCAACCGCTAAGCCAGGAAGACGGGTCGCCCGGGTACGGCACGCTGCGCAGCTTTCTCTCGGACGAGCTGTTCGGCGGACGAGATCACGTCCTGTTCTACGACCGGTCGTCGGGCATTCGCGCGGCGGCCCCCGAGACCCAGACCGACCTGTCGCGGGCGCTGGCCGGCTACGACGCGATGTATGGCACCGACTTCGCCAAGGTGATGCCGCGCGACCCGGGCCGCGCGCTGCAGGTGATCGAGAACTACCTGCGTTTGCGGCTGGCCGACGGCAAGTCGCTGGCGCTGATCATCGACTTCGCCGAGACGCTCGCGCCCGGCAGCGACCTTTCCGGGCTGTCGGGCGAAGACCGGTACGTGCTGGCCACGCTGGTGAAGTGGGCGTCCGACCCGCAGTTCCTGTCGGGCGACCTGTCCATCGTGCTCTTGGTCGAGAACCTCGCCGAGATCTCGGCGAAGATCTCGCGCAACCCGTACGTGGCCAACATCGATATCGGCCTGCCCACCGAGGCCGAACGGCTCGACTACGTGAAGTACAAGCTCGAGGGGAAGAAGCTGGCGAGCATTTCCGACATCCCCATGGCGGGGCTGGCGAAGATGAGCGCCGGGTTGTCGCGAATCAACCTCGACCGGCTGCTCACCGAGGCGATCGAGGGCGAGGTGAAGATCACCCCCGACATCCTGAAGGACAAGAAGAAGGAAATCATCCAGGCCGAGTGCCACGGGCTGCTCGAGTTCATCGAACCGGTGCACAACCTCGACGCGGTGGCGGGCCACGCGCGGGCCAAACAGATGCTGCGCAACGCCGCCGGCGCCCTGAAGAAGGGGCGCATCGAAGTGATGCCGATGGGCTACCTGGTGTCGGGGCCGGTCGGCACGGGCAAGACGTTCATGGTGACCTGCTTCGCCGGCGACATCGGCGTGCCGTGCGTGAAGTTCCTCAACTTCCGCTCGCAGTGGCAGGGGGTGACCGAGGCCAACTTGGAGAAGATCTTCAACCTGCTGAAGGCGCTCTGGCCGGTGGCGGTGATGATCGACGAGGCCGACGCCTTCCTGGGCAACCGCGACGCCTCGGGCGACTCGGGGACGTCGAGCCGGGTGTTCGCGTCGATCGCCTCGTTCATGGGCAACACCGACTTCCGCGGGAAGATCATCTGGTTCCTGTTGACCTGCCGGCCCGACCTGTTGCCCATCGACCTGAAGCGGCAAGGGCGCGCGGAAGAGCACCTGGCGCTCTTCTACCCGCAGACCGACGCCGAACGCGACGACCTGTTCCGGGCGATGTGCAAGAAGACCGGCGTCACCATCGACCTGCCTTCGTTCTCGAAGCTGGTGGCGAACAAGGGTTCGGTGAGCGGGGCCGACCTGGAGGCCATTCTGGTGCGCTCGAAGTTCCGCGCCCTGGCCGAGGGGCGCGACATGCCCACTCCGGACGACGTTCAGGCGGTGCTGGCCGACTTCGTGCCCCCGTCCTACCCGCTGGAGATCGAGTTGCAGAACCTGGCCGCGGTGCAGGAATGCACCAGCCGAGACCTCTTGCCCGAGGTGTTCAAGGCGCTCGAGCGCGACCAGGTCACGCGCCGAATCCGAGAGAT
>JAHFDQ010000384.1 GCA_023248915.1 Archangiaceae bacterium
GAGCGCTTCGGCGCCTCGGGCATCGAGGTGAAGCTCGCCAACGGCGCCGACGTTCCCGACCGCCTCGTCCACGAGTGGGGGGCCCGGCCCGGAAGCCCGAGCCGAACGGTGACGCTGACCTCGGGCGGCCAGCGGCTGGGCCGAATCGCCCTCTGGGGGCTGGCGCCCGCGCACGACATCGAGACCGACCTGCTCGAGAGCCTGGTGCCCTGGCTTTCCATCGCCATCGACAACGCGCGTTCCTTCGCGCTCTTGCGCGACTACCAGGCCGACCTCGAGAAGAAGGTGTCGGAACGCACCGCCCAGCTCGAGCAGTCCTTGCAGGTGGTGACCGAGACCAACCGCCAGAAGTCCGAGTTCTTCGCCAACGCCGCCCACGAGCTGCGGACGCCGCTCACCCTCACCCTGGCTCCGCTCGAGACCCTGGCCCAGAACCGCGACCTGCCGCCCGACGTGCGCACCGAGGTGGACGGCGCGCTGCGCAACGGCTACCGCCTGCTCAAGCTGGTCAACGACGTGCTCGACCTCGCGCGGGTCGACGCCGGCCGCATGCGCTTGCAGGTGGGGCCGACCGACCTGGCGCGCCTGATCGCCGAGTGCGTGCGCCAGTGGAAGACGTCGCTGGCGGGCCGCAACCTCAAGTTCGAAGTCGAATTGCCCGCCTCGCTGCCCATGACGGCCGACGCCGAGCGGCTCGAGCAGGTCATCCTCAACCTGGTGTCGAACGCGGTGAAGCACACTCCAGACGGCGGAGTCATCAGGCTGGCGGCCCAAGAGGCGGGGGGCGGCGTCGAGCTCACGGTCGAGAACGACGGTGAGGGCATCGACGCCGAAGACCTGCCACGGCTGTTCGACCGCTTCGCCCAGTCGATGCACTCGCGTTCCCGCCGGTACGGTTCGAGCGGCCTGGGGCTGCCGGTGGTGCGCGAGCTGGTCGAGCTTCACGGGGGCAGGGTTTCCGCCGAGAGCCCTCCGGGGGCCCGGGCCCTCTTCCGCGTCTGGCTGCCACTCGGCCCGCGCGCCGACGAAGCCCGGACGGTGGACGTGCCCCGCCCCAGCCACAGCGAGCTTCAGCAGTACGAGCTGTCGAGCATTCCCGAGGCGCCGGTGGCGACCGCGTCCCTCGTCGCGCCTTCGGACAAGCCGCTCTTGCTGGTCGCCGAGGACAACGGCGAGCTCCGCGCCTTCATCGCCCGCGGCCTCCACGCCGACTTCCAGGTGCTCGAGGCGGCGGATGGGGCGACCGCGCTCGAACTGGCGCGGAAGTGGTTGCCCGACGTCATCCTTTCGGACGTAATGATGCCGGGCATGGACGGCCTCGCCTTCTGCCGTGCAGTGAGGGCCGAGCCGGCGATGCTGGCCACGCCCTTCGTGCTGCTCACCGCCCGGGCGGACATCGAAGACCGGCTGACCGGCTTCGAGGGCGGCGCCGACGACTACCTTGTCAAGCCCTTCCACCTGGAAGAATTGCGCGCCCGGCTGCGCTCGCAGCTTCGGCTGCGGCGGCTGGCCGAGCTGGTGGCGCACTCGGAGAAGCTGGCGGCGCTGGGCACGCTGGTGGCCGGCGTCGCGCACGAGGTGCGCAACCCGCTGAACGGCATCCTCAACTCGCTGACTCCGCTCCGGGAATCGATGACCGGCGCCTCTCCCGAGCTGCGCGAGCTGGTGGACGTGGCGATCGAGGGGTCGCGCAGGGTCGACCTCATCACCAGTCAGTTGCTCGAACAGTCGCGCTCGGACCTCCGCAACCGCTCGCGCGTCGACCTGGCCCAGAGCCTGGCGGTCGCGTTGCGGATGCTGGCCCACAAGGTGAAGGCCGGGCCGGCGCTGGCGACGAGCATCACCCCCGGCGCCGACCTGGCGGTGGACGGAGAGCCCGGGTCGCTGAGCCAGGTGTGGATCAACCTGGTGGACAACGCCATCCAGGCGGCGGGCCCCTCGGGCCACGTCGACGTGGCGGCGTCGCGCGAGAAGGACCGGGTGATCATCCGGGTGGCCGACGACGGCCCGGGCATCGAGGCCCGGCACCTGAAGCGCATCTTCGACCCGTTCTTCACCACCAAGCCGGTGGGCAAGGGCACCGGGCTCGGGCTTTCGCTGGTTCGCGAAATAGTCGCCCGCCACGGCGGAGAGATCGCCGTCGACTCGGCCCCCGGCGCCGGAGCGCGCTTCACGGTGACGCTGCCCTCGTCGGGACGGGCGTCGGGCTAGCCTTCGCTTCGCGGTCGCATCCGGGCCCGGGCGATTGTAGGAAGGTGGCCGCCATGAACGTCGTGTTCCTGTCGCCGCACTTCCCGCCCCAGTTTTTCCACTTCTGCGCCCGCCTGCGCGAGCTTGGCGTGACCGTGCTGGGGGTGGGCGACGCGCCACCGGAATCGCTCCACCCAGACCTTCGGGCCGCCCTCGCCGACTACTACTGCGCGCCCAACCTCGAGTCGTACCCCGAGGCGCATCGTGCGCTCGCCTACCTGTCCTGGAAGCACGGAAAGCTGGACCGCGTCGAGTCGCTGAACGAGCACTGGCTGGGCCTGGAGGCGCAGCTTCGCGAGGACTTCAACATCGCCGGCCCGCGCGTCGAGGAAGTCCGGAAGAAGCGCAGCAAGACCGGCATGGCGTCGCTGTTCCACGCCGCGGGCGTGCCCTGCATCGAGGGCGAGCTGTTCGAGTCGGCCGGGCAGGCGCGCGCCTTCGCCCGGAAGCACGGCTTTCCGCTGGTGTTGAAGCCCGACACCGGCGTCGGCGCCGCGCGCACCTTCAAGGTCTCGACGAAGGCCGAGCTCGACGCCGCGCTCGAAGGGCCGCTCGACGGCTTCATCGTCCAGCCGTTCATCGAGGGCGGCATCACCAGCTTCGACGGGCTGACCGGCCCCGACGGCCGCATCGTCTACGCGACGTCGCACGTCTACAGCGGCGGCGTGATGGAAGTGGTGAACGGCGGGCTGGACCTCTTCTACTGGTCTCGGCGCGAGATACCCCCCGAGCTCGAGCGGCTGGGAAGGAAGGGGGTCGAGGCGTTCGAATTGCGCAGCCGGTTCTTCCACTTCGAGCTCTTCGAGAAGGCCGACGGCAGCTACGTGGCGCTGGAGATCAACCTGCGGCCGCCGGGCGGCTACACCACCGACATGATGAACTTCGGCAGCGACGTCGACGTATACCGCCTGTGGGCCGCGGCGCTGACCGGCGACGGGCTCGCCGGCTTCACCTTCGAGCGCCGGCACCACGTCGCCTACGTGGCCAGGCGCTGGAACCGGGCCTACCAGCTTCGCCCCGAGCAGTTGGTCGAGCGGCTGGGCGCGGCCCTCATTCTGCACGGACCGATGCCGCCCGCCTTCGCCGGCGCGATGGGCGACGAGATGTACCTGGTGCGCTATCCCGAAATGGCCGCCGTCCGGGAAGCCATCGGGCTGATTCAGGCGCCGGGCTAGGGTTCTTCGAGCAGCCATTCGAGCGCGGCCGGCAGGCGTCGCGCCCAGGCGCTCTCGTGGTGGAGCGCGCCCTTCTCGAGCACCAGGCGCAGCTCGTCGTCCCGATACCCCAGGGCCAAGAGCCGCTGGTGGAAGGCCTTCACCTCGCGGCCGTAATTCAGCTCGACGCGCCCGGCGCGGAACCGCTCGGCGCTGCCTGCGTCGAGGTAGATGCGCAGGGGCCACTCGGTTCGCCGAGCCCAGCGCCGACCCAGCTCGCCTTGTGACCACATCACAGTGGGGGACAGCGCCCCGATGCGGCCGAAGACGTCGCCGTGCCGCCAGCCCAGGTACAGCGAGATGAGCCCGCCCAGACTCGACCCCACCGCGGCGGTGGACGCCGCCTCGGGCCAGGTGCGGAACCGGGCGTCGACTTCGGGCTTCAGGTGCTCGACGAGAAACTTGGCGTAGGCCGCGCCGCGGCCCTTCACCCGGTTCTGCCGGTCGGGCCAGGGGGTGTAGTCCTCGTAGCGGCCGGGCCCGGTGTGGTCGACGGCCACCAGCAACCAGGGGCCGATCCGCCCTTCGGAATTGAGCCGTTCGATGGCCTCGTCGGCCGCCCAGGTCGGGTCGACGGCGGACTCGGGGTGCTCGAAGACGTTCTGCCCGTCGTGGAGGTATACGACGCCGAAGCGCGCGTCGGGTTCGCGCTCGTAGAGGTCGGGCAGGTACACCCGAATCGTCCGGGCGATGCGCTCGGGGGGCGATTCGATTCCGTGAACGACGAGCACCTGCCCCATCGGCGCCCTCGTGTAACCGGGGCCGGGTGGGATTGCCAGGGCGCCGCCGACGGCTACACTCCCGGGCCATGAACAAGGCGCTCGATGCCGCCAGGCGCTTCTTCGAGGTGCTCGAGGGCACTACAATCGACCCGGACTACTTCGACGACTCGGAGGTCTGGGCCCACGTGGGGGGGCTGCTCGAGGTCGGGCGGGCGGGGCGCAACCTGTCGCCCGCGTGCCTGGCGCTGTTGAACGAGCTGAGCGCGCACCTGGCCGTCCGCGCGCGGAGCGAGCCCCGGCAGATCGCCCGGGCCATCGAGGCGATGTTCGGCCCGTCCCCGGACGGCCCCGACACCAGCTTGGCGCTGGCGGTCTACCTGCGCGACCAGCGGAACGGCGGCTTCTTCGGCGACCAGAAAAAGAAGGGGCCCTCGCTGAAGGGCGAGTTCTGAGCGGAGCCTAGTGGGTGGCTTCGGGCGCCGGCCAGGAGATGCCGCTGGCGAGCAGCGCTTCCATCGCGGGCACGTCGACCGGTTTCGAGAACAGGTAGCCTTGCGCCCAGTCGCACCCCAGCTCGCGCAAGACGGCGAGCTGTTCGGCCGTCTCGACTCCCTCGGCGATGACGCGCGCCCTCACCGCCCGCGACAGCACGATGATGGCCCGCACGAAGTCCTGGGCTCCGCTCTGGCTGGGCAGCTTCGACACGAACGACCGGTCGATCTTGATGGTCGAGAACGGCAGCTGCTGCAGGAAGCTCAAGGAAGAATACCCGGTGCCGAAGTCGTCTATCGACAGCCCGATGCCGCGCTCGCGCAGCCTCCAGAGCACGTCGCGCACGCCCGCGGGGTCGTCCATCACCACGCTCTCGGTGAGCTCGAGGCTGAGCGACGCGGGGGGCAGCCCCGTTTCCGCCAGAATGCGCTCGACCTCTTCGATCATGCCGCCGCGGCCAAACTGCACCCGCGACATGTTGACCGACACCTCGAGCGGCACCCGGCCCTCGAACTGCTGTTGCCACCGGCGCACCTGTTCGACGCCCTGGCGCAGGACGAAGCGGTCGATGGAATGGATGAGCCCCGTCTCTTCGGCGAGCGGGATGAACTGGTCGGGGAAAACCAGGCCGCGCACCGGGTGCGGCCACCGCACCAGCGCCTCGACGGCGACGATGCCGCCCGTGGACAGGTCGATGATGGGCTGGAAGAAGGCCCGCAGCGCCCCGGCCTCGAGTGACCGGCGCAGCTCGCCCTCGACCTGCAGCCGGCTGACCGCCTCGGCGTGCATGTGCTGGTCGAAGACTTCGTGCCGGGCCCGGCCTCCCGACTTCGCGCGGTACATGGCGATGTCGGCGTCTCGCAGCAATTCCTCTGGGCGGCCGTACTCGGGCTTGGCCATGGTGATGCCGATGCTGGCCGAGGCGTAGATCTCCTTCCCGTCGAGCACGATGGGAGCCTCGAGCGTCTGCTGAATGCGGTTGGCGGCGCGCCCCGCCGCGGCCAGGTCGCCCACGTCTTCCAGCACCAGGGCGAACTCGTCGCCGCCCAGCCGGGCCACCGTGTCGAGCCCGCGCACCACCCGCTTCAGGCGCCGCGAGAACTCGGCGAGCAGCTGGTCTCCGGGGCCGTGCCCGAGGCTGTCGTTCACCCACTTGAACCGGTCGAGGTCGAGGAAGAGGACGGCGTAGTCGAACCGCTTGTGGCGGCGCGCCCGTTCCATCACGTGCGCCAGCCGGTCGAGGAAGAGCAGCCGGTTGGGCAGGCCGGTCAGCGAGTCGTACCCGATGGTCTGGGTGACGTCGCGCTGCGAGCCGGCGATCCGGGTGGCGACGCCGTGCACGTCCCTGACCGCGGTGCCGCGGGTCGTCACCCAGCGGTAGTCGCCGTCCTTGTGCAGCATGCGGTAGGTGCTCTCGAAGGAAGGCCGGGTACCCGTCAGGTG